>JAAYEJ010000051.1 GCA_012728835.1 Candidatus Brocadiaceae bacterium
CCGGGCAACCGAGCAGAAGGCTTGAAATCCGGGAGGGAAAACGCTCCAATGTCAGTCAACTACCATACATAAACGGGCTGGTTTTGAAGTGACCACCCGTGGCCGGTTTTGAAGTGACCGGTGACAGCTGAACGTTGGAGACCGTCCACAGGATCGTGGGGGCGAAGTCTTCTGCGTGGGGACGGACCTGGGATCATCGCGCCGGTGCGTCGACCTCGCGCGCCGTCATCCTGATTTGGTCCGGGCGGCCGTCGGGATCCACCCCACGGACTGGGCCGCGTGTTCCGGTGACTTCGCGGAGGTCGAGCGCCTGGCCGCACCTATCAGTATCCGGCGACCGGGGTGGGCACGCGCAACGAGCCGGCCTTCCTGCCGGAGACGCTGACCGCGCTGGCCGGCATTCGGGGGGAAAGCGCCGCGGCGCTGGCGGAGTCCACGACCGCGGTTGCCAGGCGCCTCTTCTTCCCCGACGCCCCGTAGGGCGTCAGGTCGACTGCTGCTGCACGCGCGCCCACTTGTCGCGGAGCGTGACGGTCCGGTTGAAGACGAGGCGTTTCCCGGTCGAATCGGGGTCGACGCAGAAGTAGCCGCTGCGCTCGAACTGGTAGCGCGCGCCCGCCGCTGCGCCGGCCAGCGAGGGCTCGACTTTCGCGTTCTGGATGACCTGCAGGGAGTCCGGGTTGAGCCGGGCGGCCGGGTCCGGCTCCTCGTCCTCTTCGTAGGTTTCCGCGTCCAGGATCAGGCGGTCGTACAGGCGCACCTCGGCGTCCAGCGCGTCGGCGGCCGAGACCCAATGCAAGGTCGCCTTCACCTTGCGCCCGTCGGGGGCGTCGCCGCCGCGAGTGGCCGGGTCATACGTGCAGTGCAGTTCGACCACCTCGCCCGTATCCGGGTCCTTGACCACGTCGACGCAGGTGATGAAGTAGGCGTAGCGCAGGCGCACCTCGCGGCCGGGGGCCAGACGGTAGAACTTCCGCGGGGGGGCCTCCATGAAATCCTCGCGCTCGACGTACAGGACGCGCGAGAACGGCACCGGCCGCGTGCCGGCGGCGGGGTCTTCCGGGTTGTTCACCGCCTCGAGTTCCTCGGTCCGCCCCTCCGGATAGTTGACGAGGACGACCTTCAGCGGGTCCAGGACTGCCATCACGCGGGGGGCCACCTTGTTCAGGTGCTCCCGCAGGCAGTGCTCCAGGAGCGCCATGTCGGCCGTGCTCGGGGTCTTGGAGATGCCCGTCCGCTCCAGGAAGTCGTGCAGGGCTTCCGGCGTGTAGCCGCGCCGGCGCAGGCCCTGGATCGTCAGCAGCCGGGGGTCGTCCCACCCGCTCACGAGCCCCTGCCGGATCAGCGGCAGGAGACGGCGCTTGCTGGTGATCGCGCCGGAGACGTTGAAGCGGGCGAATTCGATCTGCTGCGGATGGTGCACGCCCAGGCGCTCCAGGAACCAGTCGTAGAGCGGACGGTGGTTCTCGAACTCGCTCGAGCAGATCGAGTAGGTGACCCCCTCGATCGAGTCCTCCAGCCCGTGCGCCCAGTCGTAGCTCGGGTAGATGCACCAAGCGTCCCCGCGGCGGTAGTGCGTCGCGTGCAGGATGCGGTACATGACGGGGTCGCGCAGGTTCAGGTTCGGATGCGTCATGTCGATCCTGGCGCGCAAGGTGCGGGCGCCGTCGGGGAACTCCCCTGCCTTCATGCGCGCCAGCAGGTCCAGGTTCTCCTCCACCGAACGCCCGCGATAGGGGCTGTCGCGTCCGGGCGACGTGGGCGTGCCGCGGTATTCGCGCACCTCGTCGGCGGTGAGGTCGCATACGTAGGCATCGCCCTGCCGGACGAGCTGCACGGCGTATTCGTACATCTGCTCGAAGTAGTCGGACGCGAAGAACAGCCGGTCCCCCCAGTCGGCGCCCAGCCAGCGCAGGTCTTCGATGATGGCGTCGACGTACTGGGACTCTTCGGTCAGTGGGTTCGTGTCGTCGAAGCGCAGGTTGAACAGGCCGCCGTGCTCGCGCGCCAGGCTGTAGTTCAGCCAGCACGCTTTCGCGTGGCCGATGTGGGCGTAGCCGTTCGGCTCGGGGGGAAACCGGGTATGCACCCGGCCGCCGAAGCGGCCCTGCTCCACCCCGTCCGCCACGATCTGGCGCACGAAGTCCAGGCGACGAGGCTCGGCCTGCCCGCGGTCCGTCCCCATGAGGGGTCCTCCGGTATCGTTCCAGGGAAACGCCCGGCGGCACTCCCCCCGGGCCCCCGCGATGGTATGGGAGCGCCCGGCATGCTGTCAACTGCGGGGCGGCGCTCGGGACTTCGACCGCGCCGTCCGGGCGGGGTATAATGCCGGGTTCTCCTGCTTCTCATCCCGTGGGCCGGAGGGGCCATCTCGTGTTGACGAACAACATACTGGACCTGATCGGGAACACGCCGCTGCTTCAACTGCGCGGCGAACGCGTGTTCGCCAAGGCGGAGTTCCTGAACCCGGGCGGCAGCATCAAGGACCGTGTCGCCCTGGGCATGCTGGAGGGGGCCGAGCGCGATCACAGGCTGACGCCTGAGAGCATCATCGTCGAGCCCACCTCCGGCAACACCGGCATCGGCATGGCCCTCATCGGCCGTCGGAAGGGCTATCCCGTGCGCATCGTCATGCCTGCCGGCATGAGCGAGGAGCGCAAGAAGCTGATTGTCGCCCTGGGGGCCGACCTCGTGCTGACACCCGACAGCGAGGGCATTGCCGGCGCCGTCGAGCGGGTGCGGCAGATGGCCGCCGAGGATCCCCGGGTCTACGTCCCGCAGCAGTTCGAGAACCCCGACAACCCGCGCGTCCACTACGAGCAGACCGCCCCTGAACTCTGGCGTCAGATGGGCGGGCGCGTCGACTGCTTCGTCGCCGGCGTCGGCAGCGGCGGCACGCTCCAGGGCGTCGGCGCGTTCCTCAAGGAGCACAATCCCGACGTGCACCTCGTGGCCGTCGAGCCGAGGAACGTCTCCGCCCTGCTCGGACACGAGCCGGGCCTGCACCAGATCCAGGGCATCGGCGACGGGTTCATACCGGCCGTGCTCGACGTGTCGCTGGTCGACGAGGTCATCGAGGTCAGCGACGACGACGCCATCGAGACGACGCGCGAACTCGGCCGCTCTCACGGCCTGCTGGTGGGCATCTCGTCCGGGGCGAACGTCTGGGCCGCCCGTCGGCTCGCCGAGCGCATGGAGGGCAGGACCATCACGACCGTCCTGCCCGACCGGGCCGAACGCTACTTCAGCACCGCCCTCCTCTGAGGGCCGGCGCCCCCGCGGCGCGCTGCCCGGGGGGCGTGTGCACGCGCTGCCGGGACACACGTGCCCCTGCAGCGAAGGCTCAGACGGCGCACGCGCAGTGTGCAGGCGGGCGGGAGTGGGGTGAGCAACGGGAGTCGAACCCGTAACCCCCAGAGCCACAGTCTGGTGCTCTGACCAATTGAGCTATGCTCACCACGGCGGACCGTATCGTAGCACAGGGCCGGACGGCCTTCAAGTGCGTGGCACACCGCGCGCCGGCGGTGCGGCGCAGATCGGGCGAGGCGTGGGCACAGCCGGGGGCCTGCCCGTCCGTGTGCGTCCGTGTGCGTCCGTGTGCGTCCGTGCACCCCGGGCGGGGACGCCCGGGGCTACCCATTCCGGACGCCCGGGGTTACCCGGGGGTGGGCCGGCCGCCGGGCGGCGCGTCTCCGGGACTGCCGAAGGCCGCGCAGACGGCCCGGTAGCTCTCCAGCGTGCCGACGTCGTAGGTGCCCTCGTCGCGGCGGAGGGCCTCGACCGGGCCGCGGCGCACCCACCAGGCCAGGTAGTGGCCGGGCGCGTCGGCATTGCCGCCTTCGGAGAGGAACTCGGGCAGAGCGTCGATGGCCTCGGCGGTGTAGAGGTAGAACGGCGGGACGCGGAACCGGCCCCGGGGTCGGGCGGGCTTCTCCTCGAAGCTGACGATCCGCCCGTGGGCGTCCAGTTCGGCGACGCCCATGCGGGTCAGCTCGCGCGGGTCGGGCACAAGGCAGGCGAAGACGGCGCTGACGCCGTGCGCGCGCCACGGCCCGAGCAGGTCGCTGACGTCGAAGCGCGGCAGGTTGTCGGTGGCCATCACGTAGGCGGGCTCGCCGTCGAGGCCGCAGTGTTCGACGGCGAACCGGATGTCGGCGACGGCACCCAGGCGGTTCTCGTTCGCGGTCGAGCCGTCGCTGATGACCTCGACCGGGCGCGCGCGGTCCGGGGCGGCGGCCCAGTCGAGGAACTGCGTGCGGAAGCGTTCGTTGCTGACGAGGACCAGGCGGGTGATCTCCGGCACGCGGTCGAGCCGGTCGATCAGGCGGTCGAGGATCGGACGCCCGCCGACCGGCAGGAGCGGCTTGGGCGTGTGCTCGGTCAGCGGGTACAGGCGCGTGCCGTAGCCGGCGGCCAGCAGGATGGCGTTCATCGGGGCTCCTGGCGGCAGGCGGCCAGCAGGCGGGCCTCCAGACCGGCGCGTTCGTCCGGATCCAGGTCGCCCAGGGCGCGGCCTTCACCCTCGATGCGCGCCTCCTCGGCGCGGAACGCGTCCGAGAGCCGCCGGAGCGCCGCCCGAAGGGCGTCCTCGGCGCTCACGCGCACCCGGCCGGCCAGCTCGGCGGCGCAGAGGACCAGGATGCCGGCGGCCGCAGCGGCCGCGGCGGCGGCACCGGCCGCCGTGGCGTCGCCCCGCTCGGCTGCGTCCGCCAGCGCGTCGAGGCTCCGGCGGGCGTCGGCCGCCACGTCGCGTCCGCGCAGCGGGTCGATGCCGGTCTGACGGATCTTCGACAGCGTGCGGGCGGCCTTGACGAGCGCGGGCAACTCGGGGGGGATGCCGTGGAGGGACGAGGGCTTCCTTTCCTCGTTGCGCTTGATGCTCTCCCAGCGGCGCAGGACGTCGGCGGGCGTTGCGGCTTCCTTGTCGGCGAACACGTGGGGATGGCGGCGGATGAGCTTCTCGTTGATCGTGCGCACGACGTCGTCGATGTCGAACCGCCCCGCCTCCTCGGCCAGTTCGGCGTGGAAGACGACCTGCAGGAGCAGGTCACCGAGTTCCTCGCAGAGTTCCTCGAAGCGCTCGTCGTCGAGCGCGTGGAGGACCTCGTAGGTCTCCTCGAGCAGGTAGGGGCGCAGGGACGCGTGGGTCTGGCTGCGGTCCCACGGGCATCCGCTGCGCAGGCGGTGCATCACGTCGACGAGCCGGGTGAACTCCTCTCCTGCCGGCATTGGGGACGACCTCCGGGGAAGGCGGCGCCGGCGGGTTTCAGCCCTGGAGCAGTGCGACGCCATACGGCTGCAGGGACAGATCGGACGTGTGCTCGTGGCCGGTGATCAGGTCGCGGCGCCTCTGCCCCTCGGGCAGCGGCAGCGCGGCGGGTTCGTCGCCGTGGTTCAGAACAAAGGTCAGGGGCGGCTCCCCCCCACGGACCCGCAAGGGCACGACCTCGACCGTCTCGGACGCCCAGGGATGGGCCTCCAGGCGGGCCTCGCCGAGCGCCTCGCCCAGCGCGCGCTCCAGCAGGTCGATCCCGCCGGCGGCGCCGAGCATGTACAGGGCGCCCTCGCCATGCCGCACGCGCGTGAACGCCGGCCGGCCCGCGTAGTGCTCGCCGCCGTAAGACGCCAGGGGTTCGGCGCCGTCCGGATCCAGGATGCAGCAGAGGGGGCCGGCGGACAGGACGGCCTCCGGGAAGACCACCGAGTTGGACCGGCCGGGCGGCAGCAGGTCCCAGTCCGAAACGCGGCAGCCGACCGCCTCGTCGCACGGATTGGGCAAGGTCGGCTCCACGGTGTTGTGGACCGTCCTCTGGCCGGCCGGTGAGGTGACGAACACCGTGCCGCCGGCCTCTGCGAACGCGCGCCAGACGGCGGCGTCCTGCTCGCGCAGGATCACGGGCATCGGCACGACGAGCAGCGAATGGCCCTCGTCGGGCTTCTGGCCGGGCGCCAGCAGGTCGACGGCGATGCCGCGCCGGCGCAGCAGGCGGTACAGTTGCTCGAACTGCGCCATGTAGTCGAGGCCGCCCAGCGCCGGCCCGGCCTGGAGCGCCCAGTACGCCGCCAGGTCCAGCACCATGGCGGCCCGCGCCATGGGGGGCCGCCCCATCCAGCAGTCCGCCGTGGCGGCCAGCTCGGCAGCGGTCGCGGCCACTTCGTCGTAGCGCCGCCCGGGGGGCCCCTCGGGCGTCCACAGGCCGTCGTTGAGCATCTGCTGTCCGACGGCCAGCGTGTGCCAGGGGCCGTAGACGACCATCTCGGCGCCGTGCGCGGCGGTCTGGAAGGACCAGAGCCGGAGCTGCCCGGGGCGCGGCACCGACAACTGCCCGTCCCGGGTGACCGCCCCGGTCTGCTGCCCCAGCACCCAGAAGGGCCGGCCCTTCACGCTGCGCGCGAGGTCCAGCGCCAGGGCGACGCGCGCGGGGTCGCCGACCGGGCCGGGCTCGTTGCTGAGGCCCACGACGTTCAACTGCCCGGCCATCTCGAACCCGTCCACGCGGTCGGCCTCGAGCAGGGGCGGGTCGGTCGTGATGATCGGCTTCTGGTCGCCGGTGTACTGTTCGATCAGCTCGCGCTGCTCGGCCACGAAGTCGCGGCAGGTCGCCGAGACGAAACGGTCGTAATCGAGCGCCAGGGACGGATGGGGGCCTCCGGGCGTGCGCCGGGGGGCGGGGATCTCGTGCCAGTCGTTGAAGTGCTGGCTCCAGGTGCCGGTGCCCCAGAGCCTGTTGACCCGGTCGATGATGCCGTAGCGGCGTTTGAGCCACTCGCGGAATGCTTGCTCGCAGTCGTCGCAGTAGCAGCGGGTGGCCGGGGGCGCGCCGAGGCCGCTGTGGACCTGCCATGCGTAGATGGAGGGGTTGGCGGCGAAGGCGCGGGCGACGTCGCGCATGATGCGGCGCACGTAGCGGCGGTACGGGCGGTTGTTCAGGCACACGTGGCGGCGGCTGCCGCGGCACCAGGGCGTGTCGTCGGCGTCGCGGGGCGGTATGCTGGGGTGGCGCACGAACAGCCAGGGGGGCGGCGCCGCCGTCGGCGTACAGAAGATCACCTTCAGGCCCTGTCCGGACACTGTCTCGATGGCCTTGTCCAGCCACGCAGAGTCGAACTGCGCCCGGCGCGGTTCAAGCCTCCACCAGGCGTACTCGCCCAGCCGGACGAACTCCACGCCCGCTTTGCGCATCAACCGAGCATCTTCGAGCCATCGATCCTCGGACCAGTGTTCCGGGTAGTATGTAACCCCGATCTTCATCTACGCCTCCGACGGCGGCGGGATGCACGGCCGAACGGCGCACACACAGGGGACGGCCGCGCGCGCTGTGTTCGAACCATGCCACGGGAGCATTATCGGGCCTCGGGCGCCGCGAAATCAAGCCATTTGGCCCCCCCCGCCGCCTCCCCGCCGCCGCTTGGCCGGCGGCGGGCGCGCGCGCGGCTCCTTGCGCAGTCCCCGTGGCCGCCATATACTCGATGAGCGCTGGGACTCGCGCCGAGGTGCTTGGAAGCGTTCTTCGCAGCTCAGAGATGAGGAGCGACCATGCGTGAACCTGACCGGCTGCCCGACATGGCGGCACCCGCCGAACTGCTGCGCCGGCTGATCGACGAGATCGAGAAGGTCTACGTGGGCAAGAGGGATCGCGTGGAGCTGGCCCTCGTCGCCCTGCTGGCCGGCGGTCACCTGATCATCGAGGACGTTCCCGGGGTGGGCAAGACGATCCTGGCGCACACGATCGCGCGCGCGCTGGACTGCGAGTTCCGCCGCATCCAGTTCACGCCCGACCTGCTGCCGGCCGACCTTCTGGGCCTGAACATCTACGACGAGAGCCAGTCGCGCTTCGTCTTCAAGCGCGGCCCGCTGTTCGCCAACATCGTCTTGGCCGACGAGATCAACCGCACCACCCCGAAGACCCAGAGCTGCCTCCTGGAGGCCATGGACGAGTACCAGATCACGGTCGACGGCGTGGGGCATCCCCTGCCGGTGCCCTTCTGCGTGCTGGCCACGCAGAACCCGTTCGAGTTCGAGGGCACCTATCCGCTGCCCGAGTCCCAGCTCGACCGGTTCTTCCTGCGCATGAACCTCGGCTACCCGACCACGGAGCAGAGCAAGCGCATCGTCCGGGACCAGAAAGTCAGCCATCCGATCGAAGACGTGGAGCCCGTCATGCGCGGCACCCAGGTGCTGGAGCTTCAGATGCTGGTGCGCCGGATCCGCGTCAGCGACGAGGCCCTGGACTACGTGATCCGCCTGGTGGAGGCGACGCGCCGGCACGAGGGCGTCCTCACGGGCGTCAGCCCCCGGGGCAGCGTGCACCTCTACCGGGCCGCCCAGGCACTGGCCATCGTGCGGGGACGCGACTACGTGACGCCCGACGACGTCAAGGAACTCGCCGTGCCGGTGCTCTCGCACAGGATGCGCTTCCGGCGGGCCTCGCGAGGCGCGGGAGCCAGCAGCTTCGAGGAATCGGCACGGATCGTGCGGGAGATCCTCGGCCAGGTGCCCGTCACGCTGTAGGGCGCCCGGCCCCGGGCGGCGCACGGTGCGCGCGCCTGCCGGCGCGGTTTCGTCGAGGTGCGAGACCATGGCTCCAACGGACAGCAGCCGCAAGCGCCGACTGGTCGAGGCGGCCCGGTCGATCGCCTTCAGCGTGTGGCTGGCCGCCGTGGCCGTCATCCCGCCGGCCCTGCTGCTGCGCAGCTACGACACCGCCCTGCTGGTGGTGATCCTGGCCTTCTTCTGGCAGTTCCTGGCGGTGGTCCTCTCGGCCATGTGGCCGGAGGGCCGCTCCCTGAGCCACACGCGCTTCCGGGCGCGCCTGACCAGTTGGGGCGGCCTCTACTGCGGCATCGCCGTCGTCTGCGCCTTCATGTCGCTGCACTGGGGCATCAACCTGCTCTACCTGACGGCGGCGTTCCTGCTGGCCGCCGCCGTCTGCGCCGCCGCCTGGCCCTGGCTGCTGCTGGCCCACCTGGGCGTTGACTGGGACGTGCCCGAACGGGTGTTCGCCGGGGAGCCGTTCCGCGTCGGCATCCGCCTCCGGAACGCCAAGCGGTTCTTCAGCGCGTTCGCCCTCTCGCTGGGCTTGAACGCCGTCGGGGAGGGCCAGGAGGTCGGATGGCTCGTCGGCCGGCTGCGTCCCGGCCGCTCGGAGGGCGTGCCCCTGCCGCACACCCTGCCGAGGCGCGGCCTGCACCCGCTGCACGCCCTCGCCATCCGCACGAGCTTCCCCTTCGGCGTTCTGGAGGCCACACGCGAGGTCTACCTCCACCGCGACGTGCTCGTGCTCCCCCGACTCGGCCACATCGACACGGACGTCCTGTCCCACTACGGCGGCAGCGAGCCGGAGTGGGCGGTGCCCCTGCGGCGCCGGGACTCCGAGGGGGAGTACCGGGGGCTGCGCGAATACCAGCCGGGCGACAACCCCCGCCTGATCCACTGGCCGACGAGCGCGCGCCTGCACAAGCTCTACATCCGCGAGTTCGAACAGCAGCAGTTCCAGAGCGTGCTGATCCTCCTGGACGCGCACGCGCCCGCCGAGTCGCCGGAACGGACGCGGGCCCGGCAGGAACGCTTCGATCTGGCCGTCAGCTTCGTCGCCACCCTGGCCGACCTGCTGACGCGCCGGAACGTCTTCTACGCGTTTGCCTCCTACTGCCCCGAGCCGGTCGTCCTGCCCTACGACACGGGCCGCGGCCACCTGGACGGCATCCTGGAGGTGCTCGCGCTGGCCGGCATGACGACCGAGCACACCCCGGCCGATCTGGGGCCGGCCCTGGGCGGAGACGGGATGCGCCCCGGCGGCGCCTGCGTGGTGACGCCGGGCCCCCTTCCGAACGCCGTCGGCCGGGCCATGCCGGGTCTCGATGCGTCCGGATCCCTGATCGTGGACGTCAGCCAATCGGAGTTCGATGAGCTATTCCGCCTCTGACAGCGCGTGCAAGCAGCCGGCCGGACTCCGCCAGACCCGGCTGCTGCTCCTGACCACCTACGCGACCATCGTGAGCGGGGCGGCCCTGCTCGGGGTCGCCGAGCACGCGCTGGGCTACGCGGCCGTCGCGGTCGTGCTCTGCGCCGGCCATGGTCTGCTCGTGGGGCCTGCGGGCAAGGCCCTGCTCCCGCCGGCGGCGGGCCAGTTGCTGGCCATCGCAGCCCTGGCGTTCGGGCTCATGCAGGCCGCCTACACGAGCGTCGACGTGAGCTACGGACTCGCGCACTTCCTTGTCCTCGTCCAGTTGATCAAGCTCTACGGCACCCATACGGTCCGCGACCTGCGCCTGATTCACGTCGCCGCCATCTTTGTCATCCTGGTCGCCAGCATCTGGGCCCAGGAACTCCTGTACGTCCCCGCCTTTCTCCTGGCCGCCGGCTCGCTGATGTGGGGGCTGGCCGTCCTGGCCCTGTTCCCGCCCGTCTCGCAGGAGACCGAGGCGAACCGCAGGGCGCGGACCTGGGCGACCGGGCGGCACATGGCGAGCGCCCTGCTCCTGCCCGCCGTCGTCGTGCTCCTCGGCACGGCGGTCTTCTTCGTGCTGCTGCCCAGGTTGTTCCCGTCGCGCAGCCACCACAGGCGGTTCGCCCGGCAGATGGTCGGGTTCTCCGAGAACGTCTCGCTGCGAGAGGTCGGCCCGGTTGGCCAGAGCGACCGGGTGGTGATGCGCGTTCAGTTCCGGGCGCTCGAGGACGGACGGGAGACGGCGGCGACCCCACGCAGGATGCTCATGCGCGGACAGAGCCTGGCCGGGTATCACGCCGGCCGCTGGTCGAGCGTTGCGCCGCCGGAGTCGGCCCCCGCCCAGCTCTCGGCGGGCCGGGGCACCACCGGGGAACTCATTTCGAAGGACGTGTATCTCCTGCGCAGCAAGCCGGTTGCGCGACGCAGCGTGTTGCAGAGCGTTGCGATGGAGGGACGGCCGTCGAACGTGCTGTTCGCCCTCTACCGCCTGACGTGGGCCGACATGGGCGGGAGCGGAATCGAGCGCCTGGCCATGCCGGAACACACGGTCACCCTCCGGGAGCCCCTGCGCCCGGGCGACTCCTACAACGCCATCTCCCTGGTTCCCCAGTTCGCCGCCGCCGACCTTCGCCGGGTGGGCACGCCGCCGCCCGATGCCAACTCGTGGATCTACTGGCAACTGCCTCCCTCGATCCGCCCGACACTTCAGGCGGTCGCCGACGATGTGCTCCGCACCTACCCGGCGCAGACGGACTACGACCGGGTGCTGGCCGTGCAACGCTACCTGAAGGACGCCGGGCGGTTCCGCTACACGCTGGACCTGCCCCCCTTCGGATCGCTGGACCCGATCGAGGCATTCCTGACCGAGACGCGGGCGGGCAGTTGCGAGCAGTTCGCCACGGCCATGGCCCTGATCCTGCGCGTCTGGGGCATCCCCACCCGCCTGGCGACGGGCTTCAAGGGCGGCGACTACGAGCCGGCCTCGCAGGCACACGTCTTCCGGGACAAGCACGCGCACGCCTGGGTCGAGGTCTGCTTCCGGGACCGCGGCTGGGTGGAATTCGATCCCACGCCCGACACGCCCGACCTGTACGAGGAAGCCTCCGAGACCGGCGCGGTGGGCGGCCTTCTGAGCGGCCTCCAGTCGCTCGCAACGGGCATCTTCCGTCGCATCCGCAGGCACTGGGAGAGCAGCATCCTCGGCTTCAGCCGCGCCAAGCAGCGCCGTGTGTTCGAAGAGCTGTCCGCCGTGACCTCCAGCCTGGCGGAACGAGCCGGCGGGATCGTCGGGCCCCTGATGCCCGGACTCCCGGGCTCCGGGCTGGTGCAGGTCGCCTCGCTGGTCGTCCTGCTGACGGTCGGCGGGATGGGGTTCTACCTGGCGGCCCGCTGGACGCTGGCCCGGTTGGGGCACGGGACGCCGGGAGGATCGGCGGTGCCGCCCGTGTGGTTCTACCGGGACATGGTCGTCATTCTGAACCGCAAGGGGATCCGCCGCCCGCCGCATCTGACCCCCCGGGAGTTCGTCCCGATGGCCGCCGCGCAACTGGCCGGCCCGCCCGCCGGCGGCGGCCCGTCGCCCCGCGCGGCCCTGGACCTGGTGACCGACCTGTTCTACCAGGTGCGCTTCGGAGGCCGCGAGCCCGCGCCGGAGCAGTCCGGGCCCCTCCGGGCGGCGCTGGACAGCCTGCGGAAGGCCGCACGAGTCGCCCCGGGCGTTCCCGCCGCTCCGGGCCCCGGCCCGGACAGCCCTCCGTAGCGCCGGAACCGCCGCGGCCGTTGGCAGCGCTCCCCCTCTTCTGCTACCATGGAGTCGGCAAGCTGGGAATCGGGTAAGTTCCGGCCAGGGGTCAACCATATGCTCAAGAAGCGGGTTTGGGGACTCGACCTGGGTCGGTCGGCCGTAAAGGGTGTTCTGATCGATGCTTCGGACGAAGGCATCCAGATCATCCGGGCCGATTCGGTGCCCCTGGAGGGCCCCCCTCCCGATCCCGCCCAGGACCCGACGCGCGACGGCCGCCTGTGGCGGGCGCTGCACGAGTTCCGCAACCGGCATCCCCTGCACAAGGCGCCCGTCTGCGTCGCCATCCCCGCCCAGAACACCTTCGTCCGCGACCTGACCCTGCCCAGCGTGGGCAGCCGGAAGATCGACGAGATGGTGCGCTATGAGGCCGCCAACGAGATCCCGTTCGTCCTGGACGAAGTGGCGTGGGACTACCTCCTGTTCGACGAACGGCCCGGGGAACCCACGCGCCACGGCCTGCTGCTGGCCGTCAAACGCAACGTGATCGAGACCTACGTCGGCCTCTTCTCCCAGTTGGAGATCGGGCACGTCGACATCATCACGCTGGCCCCCCTGGCCCTGGTCGACTTCCTCCGCCTGGAGTGCGGAGACACGGGGCGCACGCTCGTCCTGGACATCGGGGGCGAGAACACGAACATGCTCCTGATGTCCGACGGCCGCTTCTGGCTCCGCAGCATGCTGACGGGCGGCAACCGCATCACCGCGCAGTTGCAGGAGGAGTTCGAGCTGTCGCATGAGGACGCCGAGCGCGCCAAGCGGAACATCGCGCGCTCGCGCATCGGCCCGCAGATTGCCGGCACGATGCGCCCCACCCTGCACGAGCTGGTGCGCAACGTCAAGGCCAACATGACCTACATCGAGCGCATGGGGGGCCCGACGGAGCTGGACGCCGCCCTCGTCGTGGGCGGCACGAGCCATCTGCCCGGCGTTCGAACGGTGCTCGGCAAAGCCCTGCGCCACCCCGTCGGCGGCATCGACGAACTCAAGCACATCGTGGTCTCGCCCGACGCGGACGCGCAGTTCATCGGCGCCCACCTGGACGAGCTGGCCGTCGCGATCGGCGCGGCGCTCTGCGCGGCCGACCGGGATACGGTCGGGGTCTCCTTCCTGCCCAAGAAGGGCGTGCGGGTTGGCCGCATCTCCCGCGCCAAGGGGCTCCTCCTGGCCGCCGCCCTGGTGCTCTGGGGCGTGATGCTGACGTTCTACGTCCTGAGCCGCATGGCAACGGCCGCCATCCGCGAGCCGCTGGACGACTACCGCATGCTGGCCACGATCGCCACGCAGAACCAGCAGGAGCTGGCCCGGGCAATGGCCAGGGAGCCGGAGGAGAAGGAGCTGAGACGCCTCCTCTCGCTCTCGCGCGGGCGCACGCAGTCGGTGCAGATTCTCATGGAAATCGTCGACGCACTCGCGCAGGCCGGGCGGGAGTCGCAGCACACGTTCCTGCTGTCCGACTACCGCTGCCGCGACACGGCGGCGCTCAAGGAGCTGGAGGCGGCCCGGGCCGGGGCGGCCCCGGCCATGCGGCGCGATCATTCCATGCTCGACGTCGCCTCCGAGCCGGAGCCGGAACCCACCGAGGACCAGGGCCCGCCGATGCTCGTCGGGAGCCTGAACGGCATCATCCGCATGCCGCGGCGCGGCAACCCGCGCGACGCCTACAGCACGTTCGTACGCGTGCTGCTGCCCCGCCTGCAGGGGCTGGCCTCGCTGCGAAAGGCGTCGGCCCGGGGGACGTTCGTCAAGGGCAGCAAGACGGTCGAACTGGACGAGGGCGCCTGGTTCGCGACGGTCGCCCCGGGCGACCTCGTGCGTGTGCTCCCGGCAGGACAGTGGCAGGAGGTGGAGGAGGTCGCGTCCGAAACCCGCATCGTTCTGGCCGAACCGTTTCCCGAGGAGGACGGCGAGGGGCTGTGCGTCTTCTCGGCCGTGGCGCCGACCGCGTTCGACGACGAGACGCTGGAGTTCGGCGTACGCTTCGCCGTGCCGAAGACGCCGCCCGCCGGACTGCCCGTGCTGAGTCCCGGAGGATCCCGGCCTTGAGAGGCGTCAACACCAGTTCGGCACGGCGCCGCAGATACCTGTTCAACGCCGTCCTCGGGCTCGTCGGCCTCGGGATCCCCGTGTTCGCCGCCCTCGGGCTCTATCCGGCCATGGCGGACTGGCGCGACCGCTCGCGGGAGCTGGCCGAGGCGGAGGAGTCGCTTGCCCGGTGGCTGCGCACCGCGGCGCTGCCGACACAGACGCAGATCGACGCCGAACGGCGTTTCACGGCGGCCCTGGCGGAGGAGATCGAGCGGACGCGCGGCTTCTACCGGAGCCGCGACCGCATGCTGGAACGGAACATCCTGGACAGCCTCTCCGGCGACGCCATGGCGGTGAAGCTCAAGTACGTCGATCTGCGGGCCGCGCTGGCCGCCCGGGCGCGCTGCCCGAATCCCAGGAAGTTCCTCCCCGTCTACCCCTGGGAGGCCCCCCGGCAGGTGCCTCCGCGCTCCGACTTCAAGAGCATCGAGAAGCGGGCCTGCATCGTCGACGTCCTGGTGTCGCTGCTGGCGCCGGTGGGCTCCTGCGCCGTGGACCAGATCGTCGTGGGCGACCCCGTGCGGCCGGCCCCGGAGCAGGCGGCCTTCAGCGAGGGATGGCAGGAGCCGGGCGACGATGATGCCGTGGACTACGCGTACTGGCCCGTCGACCTCCAGGCATCCGTGTCCTTCCCGTTTGCCGGAGCGGCCCTGGCCGCACTGGCCACGCCGGACGGCCGCTCTCCCCTGCTGCTCATCCACTCGCTGCGCGTGACCGGAGCCGACGGCGACACCGTAACGCTCCAGGTGGGCCTGCGCGTGCTGGACTTCGACTGACGGAGAACCGCAATGCTGGGCAGATACGTGGGCCTGATACTGATGACCCTGCTGGTCGGCCTGTGGCTGGCGGGCGGCGTGTTCGGCGTCCTGCGCCTGTCCGCGACCCGGGATACGGCGGCCAAGGTCCGCGCGGGCGTCCAGACGGTGCGCACGAACCTGGAGAGCCGGGAGGACGAGGACATCGCGCGGGTTCCGTTCCCCGAAGGCGAGATCGCACGCATGGTTCAGTCGAGTTGGAGCACGGGCCTCCCGGCCGTCGGCTTCCCCCGCGGCCTCTCCGCCGCGCCGACCTCGCCCTCCCCGCAGGGCGGCACAGTGCACTGACGCCGGGAGCGCCTGCGCCTCGATTCGGCCCCGCCTACTGCCCCGGCGCCATCGCGGCCGAGGCGGCCGCATCGGCATCCATCCCCTGGCCGTGCTCCCTGTAGAGGCAGAAGGCCTGCGGAAGGCACTCCAGCAGGTCCTCGGCCATCAGGGACAGCTCGCCCAGGCGCCGTGCGGCCAGGTCGCCGGCCAGGCCGTGCACGAACACGGCCACCTGGAGCGCCTCGAACGGCTCGATGCCCTGCGCCAGCAGGCCGGCCGCCATGCCGGTCAGGACGTCGCCCGAGCCGCCGGTGGCCATGCCGGGATTGCCGGTGGGGTTCACGTAAACGCGGGCGCCGTCGGTCACCACGGTGCCGGCCCCCTTCAGGGCCACCAGCACGCTGTGCTCCCTGGCGAAGCCGACGGCGGCCGCCCGGCGGTCCGCCTGCACCTCGGCGGTCGCGCAGCCCAGAAGGCGGGCCATCTCCCCCGGATGCGGCGTCAGCAGGCGCGCGGCGGGCGCGTGCCGGAGGACGCGGCCCGGCCCCTCGGCCAGCGCGTTCAGCGCGTCCGCGTCGACAACCGCAGGCAGCGCCAGGGACGCCGCCAGGGTGCGCATGGCCTGGCCGGTCGGGCCGGCCCGGCCCACGCCCGGCCCGATCGCCGCCACGTCGAACGCCTCCGCCCCCTGCAGGATGGACCGGGCCGCATCGGGCCCCAGGATCGGCCCGTCGGGGTCCGGAAGCGGGCGGGACATCGCGCTGGTCAGCTTAACCTCCGCGATGAAGTTCAGAGCGGCCGGCAGCGCCAGCGTGACCAGCCCTGCACCCGCCCGTTGCGCGGCGATCGCCGCCATGCAGCCGGCGCCCGTCATGCCCGGCGAACCGGCCACGATGAGCACCCTCCCGAACTGGCCCTTGTGGGCGTCGGGCCGCCGACCCGGCATCCGGGGCAACCTGTAGACGTCCTCGGCCAACGCCCTTCCCCTCCCGGCCCTCAGGCGTCCGGTTCGCTCCGGACGCTCAGGGCGTTGATCAAGGCGGCCATGTAGCCGGCGCCGAAGCCGTTGTCGATGTTGACGACGGCGACCCCGGCCGCACAACTGTTCAGCATGGTCAGGAGCGGGGCCACCCCGCCGAAGCTGGCCCCGTAGCCGACGCTGGTGGGCACGCCGATGACCGGCCGCGCCACCAGGCCGGCGACGACGCTGGCCAGTGCGCCCTCCATGCCCGCGACCACGACGAGCACGCGCGCCCTCTGCAGGTCCGCATGGTATGCCAGGAGCCGGTGCAGGCCGGCCACTCCGACGTCGCCGATCACGCGGGCGCGCGCGCCGAGCGCCTCGGCCGTGGTGGCGGCCTCTTCGGCAACGGGCAGGTCGCTGGTGCCGCCGGTCACGACGAGCACGTCGCCCTCGAGCACCGCCGGCTCGTGGCGAGCCAGGATGCAGCCGGCAACGGGCCGGTACTGCGCCTCGGGCCACACCCGGCGCACGGCCTCGTAGTGCTCGGCGCCGGCGTGCGTCGCCAGCAGGTCGCTGCCGGCATCGCGCAGCCGCGCCGCGATGGCGGCCACCTGCTCGGGCGCCTTGCTGCGGCAGAAGATGACCTCCGGCACCCCGCACCGGAGTGCCCGGTGATGGTCGATCTTGGCGAAGCCGATGTCCTCAAAGGGCAGCCGACGCATGGCCTCGAGGGCCTCGTCCGGCCCCAGGGTCCCGGCGGCGACGTCTCCCAGCAGCTTTCTGATGGCCGACTCTCTCACGATCGTCCGATACCTCTCAGGGAACGGCTTCCACCGTCAACGGGGCGGTGCGACCGGCCCGCAACATCGGACAGGCCACGCCCGCGATCATGGCGGCATTATCGGTGCAGAGCCGCCGGGGGGCAAGGCGCAGGGCCAGCCCCAGGGCGTCCGCCTCGGCCGCCAGACGCTCGCGCAGGCGCCCATTGGCCGCCACCCCGCCGCCGACGATCAGCGTGCGCACGCCCTCCTGCCGGGCCGCCGCG
This sequence comes from Candidatus Brocadiaceae bacterium, assembly GCA_012728835.1. NCBI lineage: Bacteria > Pseudomonadati > Planctomycetota > Candidatus Brocadiia > Candidatus Brocadiales > Candidatus Brocadiaceae > Candidatus Brocadiaceae bacterium. Next base: position 17,435 of record JAAYEJ010000051.1, read on the forward strand.
CAGGCCTTGGCCGCCAGCACGTCCACCACCGCCTCCTGGAAGGCCGCCGCCACGTCGGCCACGAACGAGGGCTCGTAGACGGCGCCCTCGATGTCCTCCCGCGATGCGTTGGGGCCGACGCAGTGGTAGAGCACGGCCGTCTTCAGGCCGCTGAAGCTGAAGTTGGCATTGCCGGACCTCAGCATGCTCCGGGGAAAGGACACGGCGTCGGGCCGGCCGCCGGCGGCCGCCCGCTCGATGGCCGGCCCGCCCGGATAGCCCAGCCCAAGGATGTGTGCCACCTTGTCGAAAGCCTCCCCCGCCGCGTCGTCCACGGTGCTCCCGAGCAGGGAGTGCTCGATCGGGCCGTCGGTACGGAACAGGCTCGTATGCCCCCCGCTCACGACCAGGGTGACGGCGGGGAGTTCCGGCGGCTCGTCCGACAGCCACGCGGCGTAGGCATGCGCGTGGAGGTGGTTCACGGCCACCAGGGGCACGTCCAGCGCCCAACTGAGCGACTTGGCCGCCGTCACGCCCACCAGCAGCGCGCCGATGAGTCCCGGCGTGGTGGTCACGGCCACGGCGTCGATCCGGTCGATCGGGACGGCGGCGACCTCCAGGGCCCTGCGTATGACCGGCAGGACGGCCTCCACGTGCGCACGGCAGGCGACCTCCGGAACCACGCCCCCGAACTGCTCATGCACCTCCTGCTGGGACGCCACGATGCTGGACAACACGCGCGTTCCGGCCTCCACAACGGCCGCCGCCGTCTCGTCGCACGATGTCTCGATGCCCAGTATGCGCATGGCGTGCCCGTCAATGCCCAGGTGCGATACAGGCCCTCCATTCTACCGCGGGCGCCGCCGGCCGGAAAGGCGCCCGGCCTCGCGTTGCCAGTCCGGCCCGACTATGCTACCCTGCTGGCGTCGGATTGCAGGCCCGCCTTCGGGGACAGAGACATGACGGAGACGGTCACCATTGTGGACTACGACGCCGGCAACCTCACGAGCGTCCGGCTGGCCCTGCAGCGGCTCGGGCGCGACGTGCGGGTCACCGGCGACCCGGACGAGGTGCGGGCGGCATCGCGGCTGGTCTTCCCGGGAGTCGGCGCGGCCGGCGCGGCCATGGCCACGGTGCGGTCGCTCGGCCTGGCCGAGGCGATGCACGACTACTGCCGCACCGGGCGCCCGCTGCTGGGCATCTGCCTCGGCGCCCAGATCATCCTGGATCACAGCGCCGAGAACGACACCGCCTGCCTGGGGTTGATCGCGGGCCGAACCCGCCGGCTGGACGTGCCGCCGGATGCCAAGATCCCGCACATGGGATGGAACACCGTCCGGCAGGTGCGCCCGCACCCGATCTGGCGCGGCATCGGCGACGACTCGCACTTCTACTTCGTGCACAGCTTCGCCCCCGAGCCCGCCGACCCGGAGGCCGCCATCGGCACGACGGATTACTGCCGGCCGTTCGTCAGCGCACTGGCACGCGACGGCATCGTGGCCTGCCAGTTCCATCCGGAACGGAGCGGGCGCGCGGGGATGGCGCTGCTGAACAACTTCCTGGACTGGAATCCCTGACATGCTCAGCAAGCGCATCATCGTCTGTCTGGACGTGCGGGACGGCAAGACGACCAAGGGCGTCCGCTTCCAGGGCAACGTGGACGTGGGCGACCCCGTGGCCATGGCCGGCGACTACTACGAGCACGGAGTCGACGAACTGGTCTTCTACGACATCGGCGCCTCGCCCAGCCATGCCGACATCATGATCGACGTCGTGCGGGAGGTCGCCGGCCGGATCGCCATCCCGTTCTCGGTCGGGGGCGGCCTCCGGTCGGTCGACGACATGCGGCGCGTCCTTCTGGCCGGAGCCGACAAGGTGAGCATCGACACGGCGGCCGTTCGGAACCCGGCGCTCATCGGCGAGGGCGCCGCGCGCTTCGGCAGCCAGTGCATCGTGGTCGGCATGCAGGTCAGGCGCGTCGGCCCCTCCGTCCCCAGCGGCTACGAGGTCTACATCGAGGGCGCGCGCACGCCCACGGGGCTGGATGCACTGGAGTGGGCGCGCCGCGTGCAGGACCTGGGCGCCGGGGAGGTCTGTGTGAACTCCATCGACGCCGACGGCACGAAGGCCGGCTACGACGTCGAGATCACGCGCCGGATCAGCGACGCCCTGCACATCCCCGTCATCGCCAGCGGCGGGGCCGGCGAGCCCGCGCACCTGGCCCGCGTGTTGACGGAAGGCAGGGCCGACGCGGCGCTGATCGCGTCCATGGTCCACTTCGGCACGCACACGATCGGGGACATCAAGGCGTTCCTGGCCGCCCGCGGCATACCGGTCCGCCCGGCGTGGTCGCAGGCCGGCATCGAGAGGACAACGTGAACGCGACCATCGGATTCGACAACGAACGGTACCTGGAGGAGCAGGCCCGCGCGATCCTGAGCCGGGTGGAGCGATTCGACCGCAAGCTCTACCTGGAGTTCGGCGGCAAGCTCCTCTTCGACTACCACGCTTCGCGCGTCCTGCCGGGCATCGACCCGAACGTGAAGATGCGCCTGCTGGGGCAGTTGCGCGAGAAGGCCGAGATCCTGCTCTGCGTGCACGCCGGCGCCATCGAACGGCGCAAGATCCGGGCGGACTTCGGCATCACGTACGACGCCGACGCGATGAAGTTGATCGACGAACTGCGGGAACGCGCCATCGAACTCCGCGCCGTCGTGATCACGCGCTACGCCGGCGAGCCGGGAGCGCGCGTCTTCAGGAACCGGCTCGAGCGCGCGGGCGTGCCCGTCTGCGTGCACGGCGCCACCCGGGGCTATCCGAGCGACGTGGACCGCATCGTCAGCGCCGAAGGTTACGGGGCGAACGAGTACATCTCCACCTCCAGGCCGCTGATCGTCGTGACCGGCCCCGGCCCCGGCAGCGGCAAGCTGGCCACCTGCCTGAGCCAGATGTATCACGACCATCTGCACGGAATCCGCTCGGGATTCGCCAAGTTCGAGACGTTCCCGATCTGGGACCTGCCCCTGAACCACCCGGTCAACGTGGCCTACGAGGCGGCCACGGCCGAACTGGCCGACGTGAACATGATCGACCCGTTCCACCTGGAGGCCTACGGAAAGACCGCCGTCAACTACAACCGCGACGTCGACGCGTTCCCCGTCCTGCGCAGCATCCTGGAACGCATCACCGGCGGCGACCCCCTCTACCGCTCCCCCACGGACATGGGCGTCAACATGGCGTCCCGCGGCATCGTGGACGGCGCGGTCGTGGCCGAGGCCGCCCGCCAGGAGGTCATCCGGCGCTACTTCCGCTACTCCGCCGAGTACGTCATGGGGCTGGTCGACCAGCCCGCCGTGGAACGCACCCGGCGCCTGATGCAGGCCCTGAGCCTGCGTCCGGAAGACCGCACAACCGTCGAACCGGCCCGGCAGGCGGCCCGCGACGCCCAGGCGACCGCAAAAGGCGATGCCGGCATCTGGTGCGGCGCGGCCATCGAGCTGAAGGACGGGGCGATCGTGACCGGCAAGAACTCCCCCATCATGCACGCAGCCTCCAGCCTGGTGCTCAACGCCGTCAAGCACCTCGCCCGCGTGCCCGACGAGATCCACCTGCTGGCGCCGGCCCTGATGGAGGCCGTCGGCCGGCTCAAGATCGACGTGCTGGGCCAGGCCAGCGTCAGCCTGGACGTGGAGGAGACGCTGACCGCCCTGGGCATCAGCGCCGCCACCAGCCACGTGGCGCAGGTCTGCGTCGAGCAACTGAAGAACCTCAGGGGCTGCGACGTGCACCTGACGCACATACCGACGCCGGGCGACGCCGCCGGACTGCGCCGCCTCGGCGTGTACGTGACCAGCGGCGCCGCCTTCGCCTCCAGGGGCCTTTTCGTCCCGTGATTCCCTCTTGCGCGGTGCTTGCGCAGGGCGGGCCGCTTGCGTAGAATCCCGCCATTCGGTTCCCCGGCCGCATTCGGATGGGCGCAATGACAAAGCACATATTCGTGACCGGCGGTGTTTGTTCCTCCCTCGGCAAGGGCCTGAACGCCGCGAGCATCGGGCTCCTGCTGGAGCGACGCGGCCTGCGCGTCCGCCTCCAGAAGCTGGACCCCTACGTGAACGTGGACCCGGGCACGATGAACCCCTACGAGCACGGCGAGGTCTACGTGACCGACGACGGCGCCGAGACGGATTTGGACCTGGGCCATTACACGCGCTTCACCGATGCACCGCTGAACCGCGACTCCAACGTCACCACGGGAAGCGTCTACCAGGCCGTGATCGGGAAGGAACGACGCGGCGAGTTCCTCGGCAAGACCGTCCAGACGATCCCCCACGTCACGGCGGAGATCAAGTCGCGCATCCGTCGGCTCGACGGCCCTGACGTCGACGTCGCCATCAGTGAGATCGGGGGCACCGTGGGCGACATCGAGGGGCTGGCATTCCTGGAAGCCATCCGGCAGTTCGGGCACGAGTGCGGCCACGGCAACGTGCTGTACGTGCACCTCACGCTGCTCGTCTACGTGCGCGCGGCCCAGGAGCTGAAGACGAAGCCCACGCAGCACAGCGTCGGCACGCTGCGCCAGATCGGCATCTTCCCGGACGTGCTTGTCTGCCGCACCGAAGTGCCCATGGAGCCGGACCACCGGGAGAAGGTGGCGCTGTTCTGCAACGTCGAGCCGGAGTGCGTCATCGAGGAACTGGACGCGAAGCCGAACATCTACCAGATCCCGCTGATGCTCAGGAAGCAGGGGCTGGACGCGCTCATCTGCGACAGGCTGGGCCTGCCGCCGGGCCGCAGCAACCTGCAGGCGTGGCGGCGCATGCTCAAGGCACTCGACGAGCCCGCGGCGTCGGTCGAGGTCGCCGTCGTGGGCAAGTACATCAGCCGCCAGTCCGCCTACGAATCCGTCTACGAGGCGCTCCGGCATGGCGGGATCGCCCATCGGGCCCGCGTGGACGTGCGACGGGTCGAATCGGAGGACGTGGAGGCCCGCGGGGCCGAGGCCTGCCTGGACGGCGTGCACGGCGTGCTGGTGCCCGGCGGCTTCGGCGTCCGGGGCATGGAGGGCAAGATCCGGGCCGTGCGCCATGCCCGCGAGCACGGGATCCCGTACTTCGGCATCTGCCTGGGGATGCAGTGCGCCGTGATCGAGTTCGCCCGGAACGCCTGCGGACTGGCCGACGCCGACTCGGCCGAGTCCCGCCCCGACACGCCGTGCCCCGTCGTCAGCCTGATGGAGGAGCAGAAGAAGGTCTCCGGCCTGGGCGGCACGATGCGCCTGGGCGCTCAGCCCTGCGTTCTGACGCGGGGTTCGCGGGCGCGGCGGCACTACGGGCGCCGCGAGATTCGCGAACGCCACCGGCACCGGTATGAGTTCAACAACGCCTACCGCGACGCGCTGACGTCCCGCGGGCTCCGCTGCACGGGGCTGTATGCCGAGCACGACCTGGTCGAGATCGTGGAGCTGGAGGGCCACCCCTGGTTCGTGGGGGTGCAGTTCCACCCGGAGTTCCTGAGCAAGCCGACGGCGCCGCACCCGCTGTTTGCGGGGTTCATCGGGGCCGCACTCGCACACGCCGGCGCGGCCGGTGGCCGTCAGGAGCCGCTCAACGGCAGGTAGGCGTCGTAGTTGATGTCGCAGCCGCTGGGCACGTAGTCGTGGTGCTGGGGGTGAAGCACGTACTCGGTCCGCGGACCGTCCCGGAGGATCGCCCGCAGGGCCTCGACGAACCGGTCGATCTCCTCCTCCGTGTTGTAGACGCCCAGGCTGGCCCGGACGAGCCCCGGAACGCTGGAGTGATCGCCCTGCACGAGGCGCAGGACGGCGGCCTGCTCCTCGCCCGGGGAGACGTTCAGCAGCTCGCGCACGTACGGCTGGGCGCAGAAGCAACCGTTGCGCACGCCGATCCCCCACTCGTAGCCGAGCACCGCCGCCAGCAGGCCGTGGCTGTAGCCCTCGGCCTCCAGGGCGAAGACCCCCAAACGGTCGACGGCCAGGTCCGGATCGGTCCTGCCGAACACGCGGAGGCCGTCGACGGACAGCAGGCCCGCAAGGAGCCGTCGCGTCAACGTCCGCTCGTGCTCCGCCACCTCGTCCATGCCCACCTGCCGGAACACCTGGACGGCCCGGGCCAGCGCGAGCACGCCGAGCAGGTTCGGCGTCCCGGCCTCCTCCCTCTCGGGAAGGCCCAGCCAGAACACGTTCTCGTCCGTCACCGCGTGCACGGCCCCGCCGCCGACGACGTCCGGATGGGTGTCGCCGAAGACGTCGCACCGTCCGGCCAGCACGCCGCAGCCGAACGGGGCGTGCATCTTGTGCCCGCTGAAGACGACGAAGTCCACGCACTCAGGGTCATACGGATCGCCCAGCTCGAAGGCCCGATGCGGGACCAGTTGCGTGGCGTCGAGCGCGAAGAGCGCCCCGTGGGCATGCGCGATGCGTGCCGCCTGGCGGAAGGGCGGCAGGTTGCCCGTCACGTTGGAGGCGCCGCTGCAGGTCACCAGGCGCACACGGCCGGCGTGCTTGCGCACGCGCGCCTCCAGGTCCGCCATGTCGAGCGTGCCGTCGGAACGGTTGATCCTCGCCACCTCGATCCGGCAGCCGCTGCATCGCCACGGAAGCAGGTTCGAGTGGTGCTCCATATGCGTCGTGACCACGACGTCGTCCGGCTGCAGGCGCAGACGGGAGGCGAGCTTGTTGAGCGAGTGCGTGGCGTTCTGCGTGAACACGAGGCACTGCTCGCTGGCGCGGGCGCCGATGAAGTCCGCCACAATGTGCCGGCAGACGTCGTAGACGCGGGTGGACAGCAGGGACTTGAACCCCGTCCCGCGGTGGATGCTCGAGTAGTACTGCTGGTACTGCTCGACGCAGTCGACGACCGGCGCGAACGCCGGCGTGGTGGCCGCGTTGTCGAGGTTGACGTAAGGCACCGAGGAGCCGTCATAGAGCGGCACCACGGCATCCACACCGGCCACAAGTGCGCGCAGCCCCGCCGCGCTGCACACGGCCGCAGGCGACGCATCGCCCAGGCCGCACCGCGCAATCAGTTCGCCTTCGGCCACGCTTCGACTCCAGCAGAAAGCCGGTGCCGCCGGCGGTCAGACGCCGGCGGTCTCGACTTCCGAGCGCACGTCATCGCCCGAGAGGTCGAACGTCGTGAACCCCAGGATGAGGTCGGGCAACTGACCGAACTTGCAGTTGAGCGTGAAGCCCAGCCAGCCGAAATGGAACATCTTGGGGCAGTTGACCCGTTGCCTGGCCGGCGGCCTCGGCCCGAGTGCCAGCCCGAGCGGGCCCACCCTCCACGCATCGGGCGTCCCGGGGTCGTCCGGAGCGAACTCCTCCCCGTAACCGAAGCGCTCCTTCCCCCACAGAAGCACGCCGCAGGCGCGCTGGCGCACGGGCACGGCGCCCGTCCGGCCGCCGCCCATCCCGTGCAGCGTGCCCTCCACGTTGGCGTAGCCCACGGGCAGGACGTTCAGAAAGCCTACGTAGAACGCAAAGGCCGGTTTCGACGTGGTGGTGACGCCGACGTCGAAGAAGTCCTTCACGTCATTGCGCCGATTCGCCCAGTAGTTGCCGCAACCGGTCGAGGACGCCATGATGCCCAGAAGCCCCAGCAACGCCCACGTACGAACACTTGCCTTCATCAGCATGCCCCTGAGGAAAGTAAGAGGCCAACCCTCCAGGTCGGATTCGATCTTGCAGCCACCACACTGCAGGCGCGCCCGACCCATCCGGCGACTGATGGGCTGGACGCGTCCCGAACAGATCGGAGTCAGACGGACGAATGGTACGCCCGGAGGGATTCGAACCCCCAACCTATGATTCCGTAGACCATTGCTCTATCCAATTGAGCTACGGGCGCACCGGATCGGCTGTTCGTCGTCCACTCGATCACTCTACCCGCACCGGCCCCGTCTGTCAACGGACAACGGCCCCTCGCCTGTGGCATGATGGCCATGTGCGCGGTTCCCTTCTTCCGGCTGCGGTCAGCGCGAGCGCCCCGGCCGCCGCTTGCCCTGCGAGGGCGCCGGGCATACACTGTTCCGGAGAGCACAGAACCCGAATCGGAGGCTCACGATGGCCACGGCCCCGGGCGTCGGCGTGATCGGAATCGGCGTCTTCGGCAGGCTCCATGCCCGCGTCTGTGCCGAATCGGACCGTTTGCGTCTGGCCGCCGCCTGCAGCCGACGCGAGGCCAGTGTGGCCCCCCTGGCGGAGCGCTACGGGGTCTGGACCACCACGGACTACAGGGAGCTTGTTGCGCGGCCGGATGTGGACATCGTCATCGTCTGTTCGCCCGACGGGCTGCACTGCCGTCATGGCGTCGCCGCGCTCGAGGCGGGCAAGCACGTGTTCGTCGAGAAGCCGATGGCCGTCACCGTCCCGGAGTGCGACCGCATGATCGAGGCGGCCGAGCGCAGCGACGTGCGCCTGACCGTCGGGCAGATCCTGCGGTTCGTGCCGCGGTATGCGGCCGCGCGCGAGCGCATCGCGGCGGGCGAGATCGGCCGGATCATCCATATGTACGCCCGCCGCAACAACACCCTGGCGGCGGCCCGGCACACCCTGGGCACCACGACGCCCGTCTTCCGGCTCGGGTCGCACGACCTCGATTTCATGCTCTGGTGCGCCCACTGCCCCGTCGTCTCGGTCTACGCCCGGCAGGTGAATCGACTCCTGAAGCCCGAGGAAGGGCCGGACTGCGTGCTGTCCCTCCTGACCTTCGCCGACGGCGCCATCGCCGCCCTGGAGACCAGCCACGCCCTGCCCGAAGGCTCCCCCTCGGTGATGAGCGCCCTGTTCGAGGCCGTCGGCACCGAAGGGAGCCTCGAGATCGACGGCGCCTGGGACGGGATGGAGATCGTGGCCGACGGCCGCCTGCAGATGGGGTCCGCCAGGCCGGTGCGCGGCCGCATCGTGGGCCCGATCGTGGACGAGATCGCCGACTTCGCCCGGTGCGTGCGCGAAGGCACCCCACCCGCCGTGACGCCTGAAGAAGCCCGAGAGGTCGTCCGCGTCGTCTGCGCGATCCACGAGTCCGCGCGTTCGGACCGGCCCGTGGAACTGCCCGTCTGAGGGCCGGTCATCAAGGACTCCCTTCGCCTCCGTTCGCCGTCGCCCGCCTTGGGATTGTGCGCATCAGGTCGCGGATCAGTGCCTGGCGCATGCGCCCGTCCCACGAGCGCAGTGCGCACATGAAGTAGTGCAGCACGCCGGGCAGCCGACCGCACACGGGGCGGCCGAGGACCTCCCCCGCCGCACGGCCGGGGGCGAGCGGGACGACGTAACCGGGATCGGACGGCGCAAAGGCAAGCAGGTCGCGGTCGGTCAGACTCCGGACCGCGTTCTCGGCGGCGCAGCGCCCGCCGGCAATCGCGAACGGCACCGACATGCGCAGAGGGGCCCGGCCGCCGGGGAGGAAGGCCCCGGCCACGTCGCCGGCTGCGAAGACGCGCTCCGCACCCGACAGTCGCAGGTACCTGTCGACGGCCAGGCGGCCTCCGGCCGTCCGCTCGCCGTCCCACCCGGCCACCGCCGGCCCGGGCGCCACGCCGGCGCACCAGACGGCGGCGGCCTCGTCGAACACCGTGCCGTCCGAGAGGCGCACGGCGGCGCCCACGCCCCAGGACTCGACCCACGTCCGCGTGCGCACGTCGACGCCGAGGCCGCCAATCAGGTCCAATGCCCATCCTCGAATCTCGGGGGCGCAGGCTCGCAGCACCTCGGCAGACCTCTCGACGAGCACGATCGGGCAGCGGCGGCCCAGATCCGCGTATCCGCATCCGAGCGTCCGCGTGGCCAGCACCGCGAGCTGCCCGGCCAGCTCGAAACCCGTGTAGCCTCCTCCGACCACGATCAACGCCCTGCGTGCCGACGTCTCCGCCCGCAGCAGCGCGAGCGTCCTGGCGCGCACATCGCGGCCGTCGCGCAGGTCCTTCAGCCCGGGAACCCGCACGCGGGCCTCCGTATCGCCGAAGTAGTTCGTCTCGCATCCGAGCGCGAGGACCAGGGCGTCCCCGCGGACGGTGCCCTCCTCGGTATGGACCCGGCAGCCGCCCGGATCGACGCCCCGGACGGTTGTGCGGCGGTATTCGACGCCGAGTCGGCGGCAGTGCTCGGCCAGGGGATGGGCGAGCGCGCGTTCGCGCACGCGCCCGCCGACCAGATCGGGCAGCAGGGGCGAGAAGACGGCCCGGGCACGGCGGTCCATGAGCCGGATCGTCCACCCCGCCCCGTGGCGCCGCAGCGTGCGCGACAGCCTCTCGGCCGCCGCCAGCCCGGCGAAGCCGCCTCCGAGCACCAGTATGCGTCGCTGCATCGGCCCCCCCCGGCGTGTGCGGGCGCCCAACCGGCCGGCGGACCCGCTCAGGAACCGGCGGCCTCCGGGCTCGGCACCAGGTCCGTTTCGAGCGAGAGCGGCAGGATGTCCTGCACGCGTTCGACGGTGTGGATCCGGAGCGTGTCGCGCGCGTAGGCCGGCAGGTCGGCCAGGTCCTTCTCGTTCTGCTGGGGCACCAGCACGGTGTCAATGCCGGCCCGGCGCGCGGCCAGCAGCTTCTCCTTGATCCCGCCGACGGGCAGGACCTTGCCGCGCAGGGTGATCTCGCCCGTCATGGCGACGTTGTGCCGCACCTTGCGGCGGGAGCAGAGCGAGGTCAGCGCCACGGCCATCGTGACGCCGGCGGACGGCCCGTCCTTCGGGATTGCGCCGGCCGGCACGTGGATGTGGAAGTCGTGCTTTGCGAACAGCCCGGGGTCCACACCGAACTCGTCCGCGTGCGCGCGCACGTAGGTAAGCGCAGCCTGCGCGCTCTCCTTCATGACGTTGCCCAACATGCCGGTCAGCGTCAGCTTGCCGTCGCCCGGGGTCATGGTGCTCTCGATGAAGATGATGTCGCCGCCGGTGGGCGTCCAGGCCAGTCCGGCCGCCACGCCGGGCTCATCCAGGCGCTGAGCGGTCTCGCGCATGAAGCGAGGGGGGCCGAGGAGTTCGCCGACACCGTCGCGGTCCACCGTGCGGGCCTGCAGCCCTTCCAGGGCGATCGCCTTGCCGACCTTTCGGCAGACGGAGGCGATCTGGCGCTCCAGGTTCCGCACGCCGGCCTCGCGGGTGTATTCGCTGATGAGGCGTTCGACGGCGTCGTCTGTGAGCGTCAACTGCTCGGGGTTCAGGCCGTTCTCATCGAGCTGGTGCGGCAGCAGGTAGCGCAGTGCGATCTGGAGCTTCTCCTCCTCGGTGTAGCCGGGGAACTCGAGCACCTCCATGCGGTCCTTCAGGGCCGGCGGGACGGGGTCCAGGAAGTTGGCCGTGCAGATGAAGAGGACCTTGGAGAGGTCGAACGGGACCTCGAGGTAATGGTCCGTGTAGGAGTTGTTCTGTTCGGGGTCCAGGACCTCGAGCAGCGCGCTGGCGGGGTCGCCGCGGAAGTCCATCCCCAGCTTGTCCACCTCGTCGAGCATGAACACGGGGTTGTTGCTGCCGGCCTTTCGCAGGGCGCTGATGATCCGGCCGGGCAGGGACCCGATGTAGGTGCGGCGGTGGCCGCGGATCTCGGCCTCGTCACGCGTGCCGCCCAGGGCGACGCGGATGTACTTCCTCCCGAGCGCCCGGGCGATGGACTTGCCGATGGACGTCTTCCCCGTGCCCGGCGGCCCGACGAAGCAGAGGATGGACCCGCGCATGTCGCCCCGCAGCTTGCGCACGGCCAGGAACTCCAGCACGCGCTCCTTGATGTCGTCCAGCCCGAAGTGATCCTCGTCCAGGATCCGCCGCGCGTCCTCCAGGTCCAGGTTGTCGGCGGTGCTCTCGTTCCACGGCAGCGCCACGATCCAGTCCAGGTAGGTGCGCGCCACGGAGTACTCCGGGCTGGCCGGGTTGATGCGGGCCAGGCGTTCCAGCTCGCGCTCGGCTTCCTTGCGGGCCTCCTCGGGCAGGGCCTTTTCGTCGATCTGCCGGCGCAGGTCCTCGACCTCGGCCACCTGGGGGTCGTCCTCTCCCAGTTCCTGCTGGATTGTCTTCAACTGCTGGCGCAGGTAGTATTCTCGCTGGCTCTTGTCGATCTCGCTGCGCGCCTCGCTCTGGATGCGCTGGGCGACCTCGACGACCTCCATCTCCCGGGCGAGCAGCCGGGTGACGGCATGCAGCCGGTCCTTGACGTCGAGGGTTTCCAGAACCTGCTGCTTCTCGGCCACGTCCAGGTTCAGGCGCGAGGCCACCAGATCGCAGAGCGGCCCGGGCTCGTCCATGTTGGCCAGAAGGACCTTGACCGCGTCCCCGGCGTCCGGAAGCATGTTGACGAGGTTCATGAACTGCTCGCGGAGGTTCCGGAACAGCGCGGTGGACTCCAGGTCTTCGGTGAGGCGGTCGGGAAGGTGTTCGACCTCGGCCTCCAGTTGCGGGGCGGTCCGGGCATAGTGCAGGATCCGCGACCGGCTCAACCCCTGGGCCAGGAAGCGCATCGAGCCGTCGGGCATGCGGATCATCTGCAGGACGATGCAGGCCGTCCCGAACTGGTACAGGTCCGACGGACCGATCTCTGCGTCCGCGTCGGGCTTGTGGCGGGCAGCCACGGCCAGGAACAGCTTGTTGCCCAGGATCACCTGCTCGAGCATGCGGACGCGCGCTTCGTTGTGCAGGTGGAAGGGCACGACCATGCCCGGAAACGCGACGTTGTCCGGCAGCGGCAGCACGGGCAGCGAGGTGGCCAGCGCCTCGCGCTCCGTCGATTCGTCCGGGGCCCCGGGCTCGGGCACGCCCTCCTCCGGAAGGCCCTCGGCATGCTTCCCGCCCGTCTGATCCCGCTCCTGCTCTTCGTCCATGGCTTCGCTGTGCCCTCCGATGCGCATCGGTTGCCCTGCTCGACAAGCGCCCCTACAGCCGGATCTTCACGGACAGGATGTGCACGACCGGCTGCCCCACCTTGGGCAGCATCACCGAGAGGAACCCGTCCTCATAGCGCCATCGTGCCGCGTGCGGGTCATAGGCCCTCTGCACGACGACCCGCCGCTCGAAGTAGCCGTTGCGGATCTCCATCTGGTGATAGGCCCGCACGTTCCTCAGGTCGGCCGGCCGGCGCACGCCGCAGATGGTGACCGCCTCGCCGTTGAAATGAACGGCGACCTGGCTGGCGCGGATGCCCGGCAGGCACATCTTGATCACGACGTCCCGCTCGGTCTCGTACACGTCCGTCGGCGGATGCCAGACGTCGGCGTGCGGACTCCGCATGCTCCGGACGATGCTCTCCAGGTCATGCAGCAGTCGCGGGACATTCCGGTCGTCGCGGGATCCGGCCCTCACGGCACCGCCTGACTTCGTCTGCATTGCCGCGCTCCTGTGGCGCTGCCCGTCGCTGCCCCGCGCTGCGGCCGGTCCGCTCCGTCAGGACCGTGCCGGGCTCGGCGTACGGCGCAGCCTCTCAAGCAGCTTCCTCTGTTCCTCTGTCAGCTCCTTCGGAATGCGCACCTGCAGCTCGACGTAGTGGTCGCCCTCGCGGCCGTCCGAGGTGCGCAGGCCGTGCCCGGGAATCCGCATCTTCTGCCCCGGCTGCACGCCCGGCGGCACCTTCAGGGCGACCAGCCCGTGCATCGTGCGCACGTCGACCTCGGTGCCCAGTGCGGCGTCCACCATGTCCAGGGCCAGCCCGCTGTACAGGTCGCGTCCCTTGCGCGTGAACTTCTTGTGGGGCTGCACGCGCACCTCCAGCAGCAGGTCCCCCGCCCGGCCATGGGCCGTGCCCGGCTCGCCGAGGCCGGCCAGCCGAATCTGCCGGCCGTCCTCGATGCCGGCCGGTATCTTCACCTCCACGGTGCTCTGCTTCTCGTAGACTCCGGCGCCCCGGCACTGCCCGCACGGCTGCTGGACGATCTTGCCGCGCCCGAAACAGGCCGGACAGGGCCGCGACACGCTGAAGGCCCCCTGCCCCGTCAGAATCTGCCCGCTGCCGCGGCACTGCGGGCACGTGTCCACACGACTGCCTGGCGCGGCCCCCGTGCCCCTGCACGCGGCGCACTCCACCTGCCGCGGTATCCGCACCGACATCTTGCCGCCCTGCGCGGCCGTCTCGAACGGCACCGATATGGTGCTGACCACGTCGTTGCCGCGCTGGGGAGGCGCCGTCTCCGCGTGGCTCCGCCCGCCGCCGAAGATGCGGCTGAACAGGTCGCCGAGACCTCCGAAACCCTCGAACTCGACCCCACCGGCCCGGCCGCGGCCGGCCCCCTGCGCCCCGCCGAACATCTCCTCGAACCCGCCGAACGCCCCCCCGTGCATCCCCGCCTGGCGCAGTTGGTCATACTGGGCGCGCTTCTTCGGGTCCCCGAGCACGCTGTAGGCGCCGGTGATCTCCTTGAACCGCTCCTCGGCCGCCTTGCTCCCCTTCTGGCGGTCGGGATGGTGCTCCTTGGCCAGCCGCCGATATGCCTTGCGGATGTCCTCGTGCGAGGCATCCGGCGACACGCCCAATACGTCGTAGTAGTCCTTTTCGGGCATGAATCGGGACTATCTGCAGAGGATCACCTGAGCCCCACGTCGGTAATCGACGGACAAAACCAGGCATGAGCCCATTGTACACGGCCCCTGCTCCAATGCAAGGCAGCACGGAGCGGGTCACCCCACCAGGATCTGCCCCTCCGGGTACCGGTAGGTGGCCCGGTCCTTCCGCTGCGCCATGCTCAGGACCAGGGTGATCGGCCCCAGCCGGCCGGCGAACATGAGCAGCGTGATGATGAGCTTCCCCCCCGTCGTGATGTGCGCATCCGGCCCCGTCAGACCGGCGCTGAGCCCCACCGTGCCGAACGCGCTGACGGAATCGAACGCCACCTCCAGGAAGGACGCATCCTCGGTGATCAGCAGAAGGAAGATGCTGCCGGACACCAGGGCCATCGAGAGCAGGATGATGCTGGCGACGCGATGCACCACCTCGGCCGGCACGGAGTGGTGGAACACCTCGGCCGTCGAACGGCCCCGCAGCGTCGCGACGATGCTGGCGATCATCACCCCGAGGGTCGTCGTCTTGATGCCGCCCGCCGTCCCGCTGGGGCTGCCGCCGATGTACATCAGCGCCATGAGGACGAACGCCATGGCCGGCGCCAGCCGGGTGATGTCCACGGTGTTGAAGCCCGCCGTGCGCGCCGTCACGGACTGGAACCCCGACATCAGGATCCGCGACTTGACGGAGACCCCCGCCATCGTCCCGCCGAATTCGAGCAGGAACACGGCGACGAACCCGGTGACCAGCAGGATGCCCGTCATCGTGAGGGCCAGCTTCGAATGCGTGCTCAGGTGCACGCGCCGCCCCCGCCGGGAGAACAGCCGCCAGCGTGCCGCGCGCAGAAGGTCGCGCACGACCGGAAAGCCCAGCCCGCCGACGACGATGAGGCCGCAGACGGTCAGGTTCACGCCGGTTGAATCCCCGAAACGCACCAGGCTGTCGTCGTTCAGGCTGAAGCCCGCGTTGCAGAACGCCGAGATCGAGTGGAACACGCTGTGGTAGACGCACAGCGCGCTGCCGTGGAACGCGTTCCGCCAGGAGACGTAGAGGACAACCGCCCCCAGGAGTTCCACCACGGCGGTCAGCAGGCACATGAACCGGAGGAGTTCCCAGATGCTGTCCGCGCCGCCCGTCTCGACGATATCCTCCAGCACGACCTCCACTCGCATCGAGACCCGGCGCTGGAACGTGCGGTAGAGGACAGCCCCCATGGTCATGATGCCCAGCCCGCCGACCTGGATCATGGCCAGGATGGCCAGTTGCCCGAACAGCGACCAGTGCTCCGGCGTGCTCTTGACCAGCAGCCCCGTGACGCACACGGCGCTGGTGGCCGTGAAGAGGGCGTCGGCCGGCCCCGTCCACCCCCGCGACCGGCTGCTGATGGGCAGCGTGAGCACGATGGCACCCAGCAGGATGACCAGCGCGAAGCTGCTCACGGCCGCCCGCGGCGCACCCCGGCGGAACGCCAGGGCAAGCAGCATCCGGCCCTTCTCAGTCAAGGCGCTCTTCATCCGTAGGCTCCGCCCCGGCGACGGCGCGCTACTCGCCGTCCGCCGTCCGGGTCTGCTGCGCCATGCGGTAACGCAGGTAGGCGTCCATGAACGGCATCAGGTCCCCGTCCAGTACGGCCTCGGGATTGCCGGTCTTGTGGTCCGTGCGCGTGTCCTTGACCATCTGGTAGGGCTGGAGCACGTAGGAGCGGATCTGGTTGCCCCAGGCGATGTCGCCCTTCTCGTCGTAGAGGCGCTCCATCTCCTTCTCGCGCTTCTGCTTCTCGTGCTGGAACAGCTTGGCCTGCAGGAGCTTGCGGGCCGTGGCACGGTTCTTGTGCTGGGACCGTTCGTTCTGGCAGAAGACGACGATCCCGGTCGGGATGTGCGTGAGCCGCACGGCCGACGACGTCTTGTTGACGTGCTGGCCGCCCGGCCCGCTCGAACGGGCGAACTCCATCTCGATGTCGGCGTCGTTGAGTTCGACGTCGATGTCGTCGTCCAGGTCGGGCGCCACGTCCACCGCTGCAAAGGACGTGTGCCGCCGCGCACTGGCGTCGAACGGCGAGATGCGCACCAGCCGGTGCACGCCGATCTCGCCCTTCAGGTAGCCGAACGCCCAGTCGCCGATGACCCGGATCGTCGCGCTGCGGATGCCCGCCTCCTCGCCCGGATGCAGGTCGATCTGCTCGGCCTTGTAGCCCTCGCGTTCGGCCCAGCGCAGGTACATGCGCAGGAGCATCTGGGCCCAGTCGCAGCTCTCGGTGCCGCCGGCGCCGGCATGCACGCTCAGGAAGGCGCCGTTGAGGTCCTCGCGATCGCCCATCATGCTCTTGAACTCGAGCCGGTCGAGGTTCTCGGCCAGTTCGGCCGCCCGCGCCTCGACCTCCCGCAGGGTGGCTTCGTCGTCTTCCTCTTCGGCCAGATCGGCCAGCACGCTCAGGTCGTCGAGCGCAAGCTCGAGTTCGCGCACGGGGTCGGTCAGTCCCCGGATGAACTTGACGCGCCGGATCACCTTCTGGGCCGCTTCCTGGTCGGCCCAGAAGTCCGGCGCCCTCATCCGCTCCTCGGCGTCCTTCAGTTCGGCTTCCCTGGTCGCCAGGTCAAAGAGAGTCCCGCAGGTTTGTTAAGCGGGCCCCCAGGTCGTCAGTAACGGTTGACATGGGCGAATGCCCCCGATCGGACGGTCAAAGCGGCGGGCCGCCCCGACGGCGCCCGCACGGCCAGCCCATTGTATCGAGCAGGCACCGACGGCGTCAATCTGCGGGACGCGGTCGAGCGCCCGCCCGCATCTGCCGTGCGCGCTCGTACAGCAGGACCCCGGCGGCGACCGTCACGTTGAACGAGCCCGCCCCGCCCCGCATCGGGATGGCCACCACAGCGTCGCACGCGGCCTGCAGGTTGTCGGACAGCCCCTCGGTCTCGTTCCCGACCAGCAGCGCACACCGGCCCGTGAGGTCCGTCTCCCAGCAGGCCGCCGCGGCGTGCGCGGAAGCCCCGATCACGCGGATCGACTGCGCACGCAGACCGCGCACACGGTCCGCCAGGTCGCCGGGCAGTTCCACCGGCACCCGGAAGATGGAACCGGTGCTGGACCGCACGGCCGCCCGCGTCCACGGGTCCGCCGAATCCCCGCTGAAGACCACGTGCGGCTGCGGCCAGGCGTCGGCCGTGCGGACCAGAACGCCCACGTTGCGGGGGTCCTGGATCCGCTCCCCCAGCAGGATCGTCGCCCCGTCGCCGGCCGGAGGGACGGGGCGCCCGGTCGGACGCCGAATGACGGCCAGCACCTGCACGGACGTCTCGTAGCCGAGGCCGAGCACGCGGAAAAAGACGCCGCGCCTCACGCGGGACGACGCCAGCCCGTGCGCACGCGCCGCCTGCAGCAGGCGCACGGCCTCCCGGCCCTCCACCGGGTCCAGGAAGAACAGGTGCTCGATGCCCGCCCCTCCCTCGATCGCCTGCCGGACCAGACGGCACCCGTCGGCCAGGAAGGCGGCCGGCGGCGCCCCCCGGACGGGCCGCAGCAGCCGACGCGCCTCCACAACGGCCGGGTGCTTCAGACTGTCGATCACGTCGCCGCCGCACATGGACATGGACTCCGTTCGCGCCGGGGGAACGCCGGTCGCCGGGCATCATAGGCGGCCCGGACGGCGCAGTCAAAGGAGGCGCCTGCTGAGTCGTGCGTTCCGCGGCAGGCCGCCGTTTCCTTCCCGGGCAGCTTGACTTCGGCGCCCGGACTGGGTATACCGTGTCGCCAACCCGTCGTATGTCGCGCGCCCGTAGCTCAACGGATAGAGCATCGGTCTTCGGAATCGAGGGTTGGGGGTTCGAATCCCTCCGGGCGTGCCAAGACATCCCCTGCGAGATGGGTCATCCCGATGCTGCCCCGTGAACGCCTGCTGGCCGCCCTCCGGCGTCTGCCGGTCGACTACGTCCCCTGTTCCCCGTCCTTCAGCCACCTGACCGAGGTGCAGCGGCACGGGCAGCCCTGGAACTACCCCTGGCGCCCCGACGAATCCCCGTACCGCTACATGCTGGACGTCCTGGGCGTCGATCCGGTCGTCTCGATGCTGTTCTGGGACGGCACCTACTGCCCCGCCGACGAGGTCACCTCGCGCACCTGGCGCGAGGGCGAGGTGCTGCACAAGGTGTTTGAGACCCCGTCCGGCGAGTTGCACGCCGCCGTCGAGGTCAACGAACTCTGGCCCTTCGGCGATGACATCCCGCTCTACCACGACTTCGTCGCCCACTACCGCGAGCCCTGGCTCCAGACCGAGGCCGACCTGGAGTGCATGCGCCACGTCGTCCTGCCCCCGCACACCGACGCACAGGTCGACGCCATGCGCGCGACCATCGTGCGGCAGAAGGCCGTCGCCGACTCCCTGGGCCTGGCCACCAAGGCCAGCATCGGCCTGGGGCTGACGGGCGCCCTGATGGCGTGTGGCGCCGAGGCGATCTGCACCATGGTCATCGAGAGCCCCGACCTGGTCGACGGCTTCCTGGAGCTGGAGCACCGCGCCAGCCTGCGGATGATGGAGATCGCGGTCGAGGCGGGCGTCGACATCATCCGGCGCAACGGGTTCTACGAGACCTGCGACTTCTACAGCCCGGTCATGCTGGAGCGCTTCCTCGGCCGGCGCCTTCGGGCCGAGGTCGAGGCCGTCCACGCCGGCGGCGCGCTGGCCGCCTACACCGTGCATAGCGGCATCATGCCCATGCTCGACTACCTGGCGGGCATCGATTTCGACTGCATCTGTGACCTGGACACCGGGTTCGCAAACATGGACGCAGCCGGCGTCCACTCGAAGCTCGGGGATCGGAAGAGCTTCTGGACCGGCCCGAGCAGCACGTTCCACATGTACGCGAAGGACCCCGAGGTCGTGCGGCAGGCCGTCCGGGATGCCTTCACGGCGTTCGGCAAGACCGGCCTCGTCATCGCGACCGTCTCCTCCACGCATCCCATGATGCCCTGGGAGAACACGCTGGCGATGATCGACGAGTGGCGCGCGCTCCGATAGCGCGCAGGCAGGCGGCACAGGGGGATCCGCACGGACCCTCCTCCGGACGGTCGCCCTCCCGACGCAGAGTCTGACAGAGGTCACCATGGAAGGCCCCAAACCCGCACAAGGGCAGGAGATCCATTCGGCCGCCGAACTGGCCCGCCGCGTCTTCCACCCCGACACCCCCGCCCCCGTCCGCCCCGCTCTGCCGGGGGACGCCGTGCGCCCGAACCTGCGCGTCTTCAGCGACCGGGGACGCGTGACGGCGGCCGTGACGATGAACCACCGCCCCGTCGTCCTCGGCGGCACGCGGCACCTGGCGTGCACGTTCGGCGGCGTCTGCACGGACCCCGAATACCGCGGGCAGGGGCTGGCGACGCAGCTCCTGGAGGACTGCCGGCGCAAGGCCCTGGCAGACGGCGCGGACCTGGTGCTGATCTCCGGCAGCCGGGGCCTCTACCGCCATTCGGGCTACGCGCCCGTGGGGCACTTCGAGGTCTCCCGGATCCCCCGCGCCGGCCTGACCGCCGCGGCAGCGCTGAGCGAGCGTTACGATCTGCGCCCGGCCCTCTCGGACGACCTCCCCGCGCTGATGCGCATGCAGGTGGAGGAGCCGGTGCGGTTCGTCCGCAGCCCGGAGGAGATGCTCCGACTGGTCGGCCAGACCAGCATCGTCAACGGCCGCGGCCGGACGTTCGTGGTCTGCCGTAACGGCGCCGGCCCCGTCGCCTGGATGACCTGCCAGATCGGCGGCCGCTACGGCGAGGACATGCCGCCGAACTCGACCCGCGTCGTCGAGGTCGGGGGCTCGCGGTGGGCGGTCCTCTGCGCGCTGCCGGTCCTGATGGACAGGCAGAAGGTCGACGAGGTCGAGCTCTTCTACGGCGGTTGGGACCGCGATTTCGCCCGCATGGCCGCCGACCTCGGGTGGCCGTCCGAGCCGCGCAGCTTCCGGGGCACCGTGGGCATCATCGCGCCGCAGCGGTTCTGGGATGCATCGGTCGCCCTGTTCCGCGAACGGCTGGGACCGGAGCGGTTCGAAACGCTGCGGTTCGAGGTCCGCCCGGACGCGATCGAGATCGCGTCCGGCACCGAGCGCCTGCTGCTGAAGGACTGGACCGCCCTGACCGAACTCGTGTTCATGCATCCGGCCCAACGAACGGAACGGCCGCTGGACCTGCCCCGCGACTCGGACCTCGCGACCGCCCTCGACGAGATCTTCCCCATGCCGCTCGTCAACTACGGCCTGAACTACTTCTGACACCCCGGCCTCGTTGCCGTTGCCGGCTGCCGCAGGACGATCGGCAGCCGCGCAGG
Organism: Candidatus Brocadiaceae bacterium; assembly: GCA_012728835.1. NCBI lineage: Bacteria > Pseudomonadati > Planctomycetota > Candidatus Brocadiia > Candidatus Brocadiales > Candidatus Brocadiaceae > Candidatus Brocadiaceae bacterium. The sequence goes on from JAAYEJ010000051.1 coordinate 38,217, forward strand.
TTCCGTTTGCGATGCCGGCGGCTCCTGCGATATCATAGTCGATTCGAGCAGCGGTTGGCGCAGCCGCATGACTCAGGGCCGAGAGGCAGATATGGACGCATCCGAGAAGTCCCGGCGCAACGGCGGTTCCGAGGCGGAACAGCCTTCACAGGAACTGAGCGAACGGCTCCGAGTCACCGAGTACTTCTGGGCCCGGTTCGCCGAGGAGGTCCGCCGGGCGGAGCGTTACGGCCGTTTCCTCACGGTGGTGTTCGTCCACTGCGACAACGTCGGCGCGCGGCACGTCTTCAACAGCATGCGCCCACTCATGCGCAGCACCGACATCGTGGAGGTCGTCTGCAGCCGGCGGCCCGCCGACGCCGCGGCCGGAGCGCACGATGCCGGCCGGGACCACGTGGTGATGATCCTGCCCGAGACCGGCCGGAACGGGGGACGGATGATCGTGGATCGGCTGCGGACCCATCTGGCGGACCTGGGCGCGCCGGGCATCGGGATCGCCCACTACCCCGACGACTCCACCCAGCCCAACACGCTGTTCTCCATCGCCCGGGAGCGGGCGGAGGCGTGCGCGCAGCCCTGACAGCCCGTAGAAGAAGTGCGGCACGGGCCGCCCTCTCACACCGACGCGCTCCAGCCGGGCAGCCAGGGGCGGTGGACGGGATCGCTCGCGCGGCCCTCGCGCACCCTGCGCACGTGTTCCCCGTAGGCCCGAAGGAAGTTGCCCTGGTGCAGTTCGTCGATCATCTGCGCCTGGAGTGACAGCGACAGCTCGGCCGGCCTGGCCAGGCCGATGCGGTCGATCACCACACGATGTCGCCTCTCCCATCCGCTGCCCGGCTCGCCCGGGCCGGTCTCGGTGTGGGATTCGCAGACCGAGACGTAGAGCCCGCACTCTCCGGCCGGGCCTTCGGCCGCGCAGACGGCGTACTCGGTCACCCGGCCTTCGGCGGCCTCGATGGCGAACGCAAACCGGCCGGCATGGGCCTGGTAGTGGCCGCAGCCGTCCGGACCCCAGTCCCGGGCGTCCTCGGCGTAGTGCGAGGCGCGGAACGGGACGCCCAGTTCCCGGATGGCCCGGTCCAGCGGCCCGACGGCCTCGGCAATCAACCCGCCGGCGTCGCGGGGCAGGCGACGCAGCGCGTCCAGGGGATCCTCTGCAGTCTGCGCGCTCATCGGCACCTCTCGGCCAGATGCCTTGCGAATCCGGCCGATGGCCCGAAGCGGGCCACGGGGGCGGCCGGACGATGTCACTGAGATGATAGACCTCCACCGGTCACTACTCAAGTGCAGGCGTTGACGTTCGGCACCGCGGCCCGTATCCTATCCCCCGGAGGGCTGTCCGGCGCCGGCGCCCTCCCGCCCCTTGCCCCTGCTGAGGTGCAGCCGCCATGCTCGCGTCACTGCCCGAAGGATACGGCCTGGCCGCCGAGTACCCCCGCGACCGGGGCGTCGAGCGGCACTCCGCCGTCGTATTCGCCGACGGCTTTGAGCGCTACCAGCCCGGGCCGCTGCCCGGAGGCTTCCGGAAGGCGCAGGAGAAGCTCTGGGACTCCTCCGGCGGCGCCTGTCGCGTCGCGGACGCGCCCGACGACGTGCACGGAGACGGCCAGGCGCTGGAGATGCGCATCCCGCGCCCCGGCGACGCCCCCGGCGGCGCCCACGTGCAGAAGTTCTTCGACCCGGGGTTCGACGCCCTGTTCCTGCGCTACTACGCCATGTTCGACGCGTCCAACGACCTCCACCACGGCGGCGCGCACAACGGCGGCGGCATCGCCGCCCGGGCGCCGGGCGTGCCGCAGGCCTGCCCGGGCATCCGGGCGGATGGTTCTGCCAAGTTCACGGTCGTCCTGGACACGTGGCGCAGCCGCCCCGAGGTCCCTTCGCCCGGCCCGCTGGTCACCTACGTCTACCACATGGATCAGGGCGGCCGCTGGGGCGACCAGTTCTTCCCGTCCGGCCGCGTCGTCCCCTCGCGCGCCCCCATCTTCGGGGAGCACTTCGTCCCCCGGCCGGACTTCATCCCCGAGCAGGGGCGCTGGCACTGCTACGAGCTGATGGTGCACGCCAACGTGCCGGGCCGGCGCGACGGCCGCATCGCCTTCTGGGTGGACGGCCGACTGCTGGCCGACTTCCCCAACCTGCGTCTCCGCAACGTCTCATCCCTGAAGGCAAACCGCATCGACCTGGGTGTCTACACGCACAACTCCCGCACGGTCAGGGACGTTGTCATGCGCTTCGACGACGTCGTGGCGGCCACCGCCTACATCGGCCCGCAGGCCGACGTGCGGTAGCGGCCGCCGGGCGCGCTCGGGCGCCGTCCGTTGCGGCTTGCGGCGGGGACGCGGTATCATGCGTCTTTCAGCGAGTCCGGCGCTGTCGGCCGGAGCGCGCGCCCTGCCGGAGTATGAACCGATGAACAAACCACCGTCCGAAGTGGAGGCACTGGTTGCACGGCTGACCTCGGCGAACGGCCGGGACGAGGACATGGCCGAGACCCTGACCGCCATCGTGGCCGAGAAGAACCGGCGCTACTCCATGCGCTACCTGCGCACGCCCTATGCCGACCGACTGGTTCTGCTGCCGCAGTGCCTGCGCTCCACGGAGCACTGCCAGGCGACCGAGCACAGCAGCGACTACGTATGCGCGCGGTGCCGGGCGTGCAGGGTGGACGAGATACTGACCATCGCCGGTAGCCTGGGCTACAAGGGCGTGCGGCTGCTCAAGGGCGGAAGCGCCGTGATGCGGGTGATCGAGGAGACCCGCCCGAAGGCGCTGCTGGCCGTCTGCTGCCCGATCGAGGCGGTGATGGGCGTCGTCGTGTGCGAGCGGCTCGGGGTGCCCGCCTTCTGCGTACCCCTGCTGCGGGCCGGGTGCTCGGACACCGACGTGGACATGAACGATCTGCGTAGCGTCATGGAGGCCATAGTCACGTGAACGACCGCTTCTTCCTCTGCTACTTCGAGACGACGCGCCGCTGCAATCTGCAATGCGCCTACTGCATGGCCCGCCCGGAGACGCCGCCCGAGGGGCGCGAGCTGACCACCGAGGAGGCCAAGACCCTGGTTCTGGACGAACTGGCCAAGGTCTCGTCCAACGTCGCGGTCGCCTTCTCCGGCGGGGAACACCTTCTGCGCCCGGACGCCTACGAGCTGCTCGCCTACGCTGCGCAGCTCGGTATCTGGAGCTTCGTCAACACGAACGGGAAGGTGCTCGTTGAAACGGACGCGATCCGCCGGTCCGTCGAGGCGACCGGCGGGAAGGTCGTCTTCGCCCTGCCCCTGAACTCGCTGGACGTGGACACGAACCGGGCCACCCGCGACGACGGCCCGTCCACCGTGCTGGAGGCCGCCGAGCGGTGCCGTGAGGAAGGGGCGGACTACTTTGCGCTGGTCACCGTCTCGCGACAGAACCTGGACAGCCTGGACCGCACCATGCGCTTCCTGAAGCTGGCCGGGGTGCCCGTGCTTCGGGCTCCCTTCGTGCCCAGGGGGGCCGGCGCGCAGTTCCGCGAGCTGCTCTTCGACTCGGACGACATGCGCGGCGTCATCCACCCCGCCCTGACGGACAACCCCCTGGCCTACATCTCCTTCACCCCGTTCTTCGCCGCCCCGGAATCGCTGGAGGACCACTGGGCGAGGTCCAACGTGCGAATCTCGGGCCTTGGCTGCCAGGCCGGGCGGAGCTTCGCCGCCGTCGGCGCGGAAGGCGGGGTGGCCCCCTGTGTCCAACTGCTCGACAGCGGCGCCGTGTGCGGCAACGTGCGCCAGGCTCCGCTGGCCGAGACCATCCTCTCCTCGCCGACCTTCACAGCCCTGCGGGACAGAGGCAACCTGAAGGGGAAATGCGGCCGATGCCGCTACCGGGATGCCTGCGGAGGCTGCCGCGCACTCGCCTACTACCACAACGGCGACATCCTGGCGGAAGACCCCACGTGCTTCTTCGAACCGCAGGATGAGCAGACGCGCTGCGACCTCGAGGAGTACCAGACGGCGCAGGTTGCGCAGTTCGTCCAGTCGCTGCGCCGCCTCGAACCGTGGAAATCGATGTTCTGACCCGCCGTGCACGCGCGCCCGGTTGCCCGCCCATGGGCCGAGGGTGTCATGCACGGTCCCTCAATTGCCCCCTTGACGGTGCCGCCCGACGGCGGTATCGTCAAGGAGGATGCAACGGGAGCACGCGGGGGCTCGCGCCGTTCTGCGGCCCGCCCTTTCAGACTGCGCGGTCAGGGACGGAGCGCCATGCAGTATGTATGGCCGGAAGAGCCGGAGGAAGGGCTGGCCGCGCACGACGTGCGCGATCTGATCGTCGCGGGCGTCATGCTCGTAGCGCTGGCGGCCACGGAGCTGCACAGCTACCTGCTCTTCCACGGCCTGGCCGAGACGTTCAGCATCGTCATCGCCTGCGCGATCTTCATCGTCGCCTGGAACACGCGGCGCTTCACGCCCAACAGCTACTTCCTCCTCCTGGGCATCGCCTACGTGTTCGTGGCGCTTCTGGATGCCCTCCACATGCTCATCTACGAGGGCATGGGCGTCCTGGCGACCCCCAACGCGGACTACCCGGTGCAGTTGTGGATCGGCGCGCGGTTCATGCAGAGCGTCTCGCTGCTGCTCTTCGTCGCCTTCCTGGACATGCGGGTGCGGGCCAACGTCGTGGTGCCGCTGTATGCGCTCACCACGGCGGTGTTCCTTCTGTCCGTCTTCTACTGGGACGTCTTCCCCGACTGCTACGTGGCCGGGCAGGGCCTGACGCGGTTCAAGCGGTTCGCCGAGTATGCCATCTGCGTGCTCCTGCTGGCGTCCATGGTCTGGCTGTATCGCCGGCGTCGGCACCTGGACCGCCGGGTGATGCAGTTGCTGCTGCTGTCGATCGGCGCAACGGTCCTCTCGGAACTATCGTTCGCCCACTACCACCACCTCTACGGCTGGCAGAACAAGCTGGGGCACCTCCTGAAGATCGTGTCCTTCTACCTGGCCTACAAGGCGGTGATCGAACGGACGCTGGTGGCGCCCTACGCCACGCTGTTCCGGGATCTGCGCAGCACGCAGGAGTCGTTGCGCGTCAGCGGCGTGCGCTTTCGCCGGCTGGTCGAGGAGGTGGGCGCGGGCATCCTGGTGATCGGCCGCACCGGCGAGGTGCGCTACATCAACCCGGCTGCCGAAGCCCTTCTGGGCATGAAGGCGAGCGAGGTCCAGGACAGACCGTTCGTCTTCCCCGCCGTCGCCGGCCGAACCGCCGAGATCCGCGTCGAGCGGGCCGACAGGCCGCCGGTTACCGCACGGATGCGGACCGTGCAGACGTCGTGGGAGGGCGAGCCCTGCCGGCTCGTGTCGCTGCACCGCGTCGAGGAGGACTGAGGCGCGGGGACGGCGCGCCGGCGCTCGCCTACCGGCGCAGGGTCCACTCGTCGTTCCGGTACCGGGCCTCGGCCAGGGACTCGACCTCGCGCCGCATGTCCCCCCGGACCTCGAACGGCGGCTGCGCCCGAGCCGCCTCGAAGGCGACCGCCAGGGCCGCACACAGAGCGGCCGCGCCGCAGGGCAGGTTGGCCACGAAGGCGCCGTGCGGGCGGCCCCCCCGGTACTCCGGCCGGGCCTCCGGCTCCCGAAGGTACCGCGACAGGTCGGCGATCCGCAGGCCGTAGAGCAGTGTCCCGTGGTGCAGGACGAAGCGACGGCCGCGCTTCTGGGCGCTGCCGCCGACCTTCCGCCCGTCCACGGCCAGGTCCGACAGCCCCGCCCGGCCACAGCGGGGGCACTGCGGTGCCAGGGCGGCCGCCAGACGCCCCACAATCCAGTCGTAGGAGGCGTGCACGCCCCGGAGGGCGGGCCGTGCCTCGGTGTCGAGCGTCACGGAGTAGTTCAGGCAGCCCGGGCCGATCAGGACGGTGCCGCCGCCGGAAGCGCGCCGGAGGACCGGCACGCCGTCGCGCCGGCACGCGTCCGTGTGCACGTCGCGCACGCAGCGCGAGGAGACGCCCAGGACCACGGCGGGCCGATGGACCTCGTAAACGCGCAGGCACTCGCCGAGGCGGCCGGATTCGGCCCACCGGAGCGTCATCTCGTCGCAGGCCAGGTGGCCGGCGGGATCGTCGGCATCGAACCGCAGGGGGAGCATCAGCCGCCGTTCTCGGCCGGAACGGGGGGCACGTAGCAGAGGTCCGGCTTCCGGGCGGCCGCCACCTCATCGAGCCGTCCCACGGGCGTTGTCGTCGGGCACCGGTGCAGGCTGTCCGGATCGCGCCGGGCCGTCTCGGCGATCTCGATCATGGCATCGGCGAAGGCGTCGAGCGTCTCACGGCTCTCGCACTCGGTGGGCTCGATCATCAGCGCCTCGGGCACGGTCAGCGGGAAGTAGACCGTTGGGGCATGGAATCCCCTGTCCAGAAGGGCCTTGGCCACGTCGAGCGCCCGGACCCCGCCGGCGGCCTGCCGCGACGCGCTGAGCACGAACTCGTGCATGCACGTGCGGTCGAAGGGCAGATCGTAGTGCGCGCGCAGGCGGGTGCGCAGGTAGTTGGCGTTCAGGACGGCGTTCTCGGCGACGCGGGCCAGCCCCTCGCCGCCGAGTGCGAGGATGTAGGCGTATGCGCGCAGCACGACGCCGAAGTTGCCGTAGAACGGCGCGAGTTGACCGATCGAGTCCGGCCGGTCGACCGCCAGCGCGAACGTGCCGTCCGGGCGCCTCTCCACGGCGGGCGTGGGCAGGAAGCGCCGCAGGCGCTCCACAACGCCGACCGGCCCGGCGCCCGGCCCGCCGCCGCCGTGCGGCGTGCCGAACGTCTTGTGCAGGTTCAGGTGCACGAGGTCGAAGCCCACGTCGCCCGGCCGCACGCGCCCCAGGATGGCGTTCAGGTTGGCGCCGTCGTAGTAGACGAGGCCGTCCACCGCATGGACGGCGTCGGCGATCCGCCGCACGTTCGGGTTGAACAGGCCCAGGGTGTTGGGGCAGGTCAGCATGAGGGCGGCCGTCTCGTCGTCGACGAGTTCGCGCACCCCGTCCGCATCGAGCACGCCGCTGTCGTCGGTCGGCGCAACGACGACGTCGAAGCCGGCCAGGGCGGCGCTGGCGGGGTTCGTGCCGTGCGCCGAGTCCGGGATCAGCACCTTCGTCTTCCGGTTGCCGCGCGCCCGGTGGTAGGCGGCGACGATCATCGCGCCGGTCAGTTCGCCGTGAGCGCCCGCCATCGGCTGCATGGTGAACTCGGCCATGCCGGTGATCTCGCAGAGCAGCTCCCCTGCGTCGTGAAGGACCTGCAGCGCGCCCTGCGTGCGGGACTCGCCGCCGGGCAGTTGGGCCAGCAGGGGATGCAGTTGCGCGAACCCGTCCAGCCGCGCCACGTCTTCCAGGATGCGCGGGTTGTACTTCATCGTGCACGAGCCGAGCGGGTAGAAGTTCGTGTCCACGCAGAAGTTGCGCTGAGAAAGCCGCGTGAAATGCCGCACGGCGTCCAGCTCGGAGACCTCCGCCAGGGCGGCGTCCTCTGCGCGGAGGCACCCGGGGGGCAGTGCGGCCTCCTCGGGCACGTCTCGGGACGGCAGTCGGTGGGCGCGACGTCCGGCGACGCTCTGCTCGTAGATCAGCCTCATCACAGCACCTCCTCGAACGCCTGCGCAAGGGAGTCGATCTGGCGTTTGCTGCGCCGTTCGGTCACCGCAACCAGCAGGAGGCGTTCCATGCCGTCGTAGTAGCGTCCGAGCGGCAGCCCGGCCGCGCAGCCGGCCTCCAGCATCCGGCCGGCGACCTCGGCGGCGTTCTCGGGCAGTTCGCAGACGAACTCGTTGAACGTGGGGCCGCCGGCGACGACGCGCAGCCCGGGCACGCCGTCGAGCCGCCGGCGGGCGTAGGCCGCCTTGTCGGCGCAGAGCCGGGCGAGGTCCTTGAGCCCCTGTCGGCCCATCAGTGTCAGGTAGATCAGCGACCCCAGCGCGCAGAGGGCCTCGTTCGTGCAGATGTTGCTGGTTGCCCGCTCGCGCCGGATGTGCTGCTCGCGCGTCTGCAGGGTCAGGACGAACCCGCGCCGCCCGCGCGAGTCGGCCGTCCGGCCCACGAGCCGGCCCGGCATCTGGCGCACGTGCCGCTGCCGCGTGGCCATGAAACCGAGGTACGGGCCGCCGAAGGAGAGCGGCAGGCCCAGGCTCTGCCCTTCGCCCGTGACGATGTCCGCACCCATCTCGCCGGGCGTCTTCAGAAGGCCCAGGGACACGGGGTAGCAGCCCATGAGCGCCAGGGCGCCGCACTCGTGGGCTGCCTCCACGACGTCGGACAGGTCGTCGACGCCGCCGAAGAAGTCGGGGTTCTGCAGGACCACGGCGGCCGTCTCGCCGTCCAGTCGGGCGCGCACGGCGGCGCGGTCGGTCGGCCCCGGGTGCGGCGGCAGGTCCACCAGATCGACCGGCAGGTTGCGGGTGTAGGCGGCGAGCATGCGGCGGTAGATGGGGTTGACGCCGCCGGCCAGGACGACGCGGCTGCGGCCCGTCGTGCGCAACGCCATCATGACGGCCTCGCAGAGCGCCGTGCCGCCGTCGTAGAGGCTGGCGTTGGCCACCTCCATGCCGGTCAGGCGGCAGATGGCCGTCTGGTACTCGTAGATGGCCTGGAGCGTCCCCTGGGACACCTCGGGCTGGTAGGGCGTGTAGGGGGTGTAGAGTTCCCCGCGCCGCAGCAGCGCGTCGACGGCGGCCGGCACGTAGTGGTCGTAGAACCCGCCGCCCAGGAAGACGGCCAGGCCGGTGTCGTTCTGCTCGGCCAGGTCGCGCAGGTGCGCACGCACGTCCATCTCCGAACGCCCGGCGGGCAGGCGGAAGCTGCGGGCGCGCAGTTCGGAGGGGATGTCCGCAAAGAGGTCCTCCATGCTCTCGACGTCGATGGCGGCGAGCATCCTCCGCCGGTCCTCGTCCGTGTTGCTGATGTAGGGCATGACGATGGGCGCCCGTGGGCGCCCTACTCCTCCTCACTCAGGAAGGCCTCGTACTCGGCGGCCGTGAGCAGCCCCTCGGCCTGGGCCGGATCGGCGACCGACACGCGGATCAGCCATCCGTTGCCGAAGGGATCGGCGTTGACGAGTTCGGGCTCGGACTCGAGTGCGTCATTGGCCGCGACCACCTCGCCGTCGAGCGGGGCGTTCAGATCGCTGACGGCCTTGACGGACTCGATCGACCCGAACGGCTGTCCGGACCGGAGCTTCTGCCCCGGGACGGGCAGTTCCACGAACGTCACGTCGCCGAGCTGCTCGGCCGCATGCTCCGTGATGCCGACCAGCGCGTCGTGTCCCTCGATCCTGATCCATTCATGGCTGCGCGTGTAACGACGGTCGTCGGGTGCCATCTTGCCTCCTTCTGCCTGGTTGTCGGGTCGGTCCCACGAAGACACCTGCGCCGAGAGGCGGGCGGGTGCGGCATGCGGGGGACACGGCGGACGCCTCCTATTTGTAAACAAAGGGCTGCGTGCTGTCAAGCAAGCGCCGGCGCACGCACGCGCGGTTGCGCCCGGCCCGGCCCTCTGCTATAAAGGTCCCTGCGGACGAACCGCCCGGGGTGCACGCCGGAGGCCGCGTGCCGCTTCCGTTCCGCGCGGCGCGCATCCGCCGCCCGACGCCCTGCATCGGTAGCCATGTGGATCGCTGATCTCCCATACGCAGTCGCCGGTCGAATCAGGCGGCGGGCCATCCGGCCCGCGCTCGAACAGGTGAACGCCCTGGAGGCCGAGGTCGGCCGCCGGTCCGATGCCGATCTGAAGGGGGCTGCGGCCCGGCTCCGCCAGCGCCTGAGTCTGGGAGCCACCCAGGACGAACTTCTGCCGGAGGCGTTCGCCCTGGTGCGCGAGGCAGCCCGGCGCACGGTCGGCCAGCGTCATTACGACGTGCAGGTGCTGGGCGCCGCCGCGATCCACCGGGGCTGGGTGGCCGAGATGCAGACCGGCGAGGGCAAGACGCTCGTGGCCACCATGCCCGCCTTCCTGAACGCCCTGCCCGGACGCGGCGTGCACGTGGTGACGACCAACGACTACCTGGCCGGGCGCGACGCCGAATGGATGGGCGGCATCTACCGCGCGCTGGGCCTGACGGTCGGCTGCGTTGTCCATGGCATGTCCGACGGCGACCGGGTGAAGGCCTACCAGGCGGACATCACCTACGGAACCAACAAGGAGTTCGCGTTCGATTACCTGCGCGACCAACTGCGTCAGGATGCCGCACGACGCCATCGCCGGGGCGGGATCCTCGAGTCGAGCGCCAACGCCGGACCGCAGCGCGTGCAGCGCTCGCACCACTTCGCCATCGTCGACGAGGTGGACAGCATCCTGATCGACGAGGCCCGCGTGCCGCTGATCATCGCCGAGCGCGAGGAGGCGGAATCGCCCTACGCGGCCGCCTATCGCGCGGCGCGCGCGCTGGCCCTGCAGCTCCGGGCGGGCCGCGACTACACGCTGGACATGGCGCGGCGCAACGTCGAGCTGACGACGTCCGGCATCGCCCAGGCCCGCCGGACGCCGGCGCCCGCCCTGCCGCCGAACCGCCCGTTCGAGCATCTGGTGCGCCAGGCCCTGCAGGCCGAGCACATGTTCGAGCGGGATCGCGACTACCTCTTGGTCGACGGCAAGGTGTCCATCGTCGACGAGTTCACGGGCCGCATGCTGGCGGACCGGTCGTGGTCGCTCGGTCTGCACCAGTCGGTCGAGACCAAGGAAGACGTCGCGGTCACCGACGAGAACCGGACGCTGGCGTCGGTCACGTTCCAGCGCTACTTTCGCCTGTACAAGAAGCTGGCCGGCATGACGGGCACCGCGCGCGAGTCGCGGGGCGAGCTGCGCCGGGTCTTCAACCTCCCCGTGCTGGCCGTCCCCACGAACAGGCCGCTGATCCGCCGCGCCCATCCCTGCCGCGTGTTCAGCACATGGGACCGGAAGTACGCGGCCATCCTGGAGCGTATCCGCGAACTGCACGCGCAGGGGCGCCCGGTGCTGGTGGGCACCCGGTCCGTCTACCGCAGCGAGGTCATCAGCCGGATGCTGACCGACTGCGGCATCGACCACAGCGTCCTGAACGCCCGGCACCACGCCGAGGAGGCCGCCATCGTCGCGGAGGCCGGCGGGCCCGGCCGGGTGACGATCGCCACGAACATGGCGGGCCGCGGCGTGGACATCATGCTCGGGGCCGGCGTCGAGGCGCTGGGCGGCCTGCACGTCCTGGGCACCGAGCTGCACGAGGCCGCACGCATCGACCGGCAACTCGGCGGGCGCGCCGCCCGCCAGGGCGACCCGGGCAGCTTCGAGTTCTTCGTGTCGCTGGAAGACGAACTCCTGGTCCGCTGGAACCGTGCGGTGGCCGCCTGGCTGCGGCGTCGGGCCGCGCGGCGCAAGGGGCGCCCGCCGGGCCGTCACTGGATCCTGGTCTTCGAGCTGGCTCAGCGCAGGATCGAGGCCCGCCACCTGCGCATCCGCCTGGACCTGCTGGAGCGGGACAAGAAGCTCGAGGAGATGAAGGGCACGCTGGGCGTTCCCTCCTGGGGCTGACCGTCAGATCAGGAACCGCCGGTGCAGCACGCGCCGGAGCCGCAGCCAGAACTGCTCGCCCAGCGGCTGGCGCCCGACCAGGAAGCGCGCGGTGCCCGTCACCCCCACGGGCGGCGCCTCGGAGCCCTGGTCCAGCACCACGTCGACCCGGTACCAGGGCAGCAGCGTCCGGTCCCGATCGGGCGCCTCCGGATCCATCAGCACATCTCCCCCGCCGACGTTCGTCAGCGAGATGGGCGGTGCCGTGGTGGTGGCCGCGGGGCGCACACGCTCGATGATGCCTTCGAACACGCGGTCGGGCGTGCTGCGGAACTTGATGCGCACGGGGGCGTCCAGCGCACTGCGGATCACCGGCACGTCGGCGCCGTCCACGACGGCGATCACCCGCAGCTTGCCCAGCGACGCCACGGTGAATATCTGATCGCCCCGCTGCAGGAACAGCCCGCCGACGCGCTCCAGTTCCGGCGCGATGACCTGCCCGTCGAAGGGCGCCCGGATCGTCAGCGACTCCTTGTGCTCCCTGAGCTGCGCCAGGTCCTTCTCCAGCATCTCCAGGCGGTACGCGACGGCCTGGGCCGCTGCGGGGTCGCTGCCGACCAGCCGCTGGTAGCGGGCCCGGGCGCCGGCGATCGTCTTCTGCAGCCGCAGGATGCTGAAGTCGAGCTGCTCGTTGCTCATGACGGCCAGCGTCTGGCCGGCAGTCACGTGCTGCCCGTCGCACACGAACACCCTGTCCAGGAACCCCGGCCAGTCGGCGCGGAGCACCTGCAGTTCATGCGGCTCCATGGCACAGGGCACGCGCACACTGCTGGCGACCGGCTGCACGCCCAGCAGCACGAAGAGCGCGGCGGCGGTCGCCCCGGTCACCAGCACGGCCCGGGCGCGCACCGGCCGGGTCTCCTTCGCGAAGAAGACGTACTTCAGCACCTTCACCAGCGGGGTGAGCACCCACAGGACGGCCACGCCGACCGCCAGGGCGACCCCGATGAAGAACAGCTTCGAGGCGATGAACAGGATGATCCCCGTGACGATGACGCAGCGATACAGGGTCGAGAGCACTCCGTAGCCCACGAACCACGCCTTCTCGCGCGGCGAGTCCGTTGATGCGGGCAGCCGCTGGCCGATGACGTAGCGCTTGACCAGGTAGAGGAGGTACTCGCTGGAGCGCTGGCGCAGGTTGGCGATCTCCAGGTAGTCCGCCAGGATGTAATAGGCGTCGTAGCGCAGCAGCGGGTTGCCGTTGAACAGGATCGTCGAGACGCTGGCGATGAAGATCATGTTGTACAGGATCGTGCGCAGGAGGCTCGGTTCGAGCGACAACCATGCGAACAGCGCCAGGGCGGCGATGAACAACTCCGTCATCATGCCGCCGCAGCCCACGAGCACCTTGTGCCACTTGCCCGGGAACGCCCAGACGGGCGTCGTGTCCACGTAGAGCAGCGGCATGAAGATGAGGAACATCACCCCCATCCGATGCACCTCGGCACCCTGGTTCTTCGCGGCGTAGGCATGCCCCAGCTCGTGGCAGCCCTTGATGAGCATGAAGGACACGTAGAGCAGGACGAGGTTGCCGGGGGCCAGGATGCCGTTGGCCGGCCGCATGAGTTCGGCGGCGTTGTAGAAGAACGCCACGATCGCCGCCCCGATCGTCAGAAGCCAGACCAGGAGGAACCCCCGCGAGAACACCCACCGCACGTAGGGCATCGTGGCGTTCAGGAAGCGCTCCGGGTCCACCAGCGGGATCGTCACGTACATGAAGCTGGCGAACTTCTGCTTCCTGCGGTCGCGCCGCTTCTTCATGGCGCGCTCAACGCCCCAGCGCGACTCCTCCCCCGGGTCGGGCACGGTCAGGTTCGCGTGGCGCAGCATGAGCGCGAACTGGGCCAGCTCGCGGAAGGAGGGCGCGTCGTTGCCGTGCTTCTTGCGCAGGCGGTCGTAGACCGTGCCGAGCGTCGTCTGGCCGTCCATCTGGGCCAGGATCTCGCGCTCCACCAGGCCGATGCGGTAGTACTGCAGGCTGACGGGGTCCTGCAGCACGAAGCAGCGCGCGCCGCGGAACGTCTGGGGCACCACGTCCGTGTCCGGCCGCAGCCGCGGCTTCTGCTCGCGCAACTGGGGGGCGTACTCCTCGAACTCCAGCTCGCTGGACAGGTCGAAGTCCGGCTTCCTCGGCCCGAAGAGCATCACGCACCTCCCCCCTCTACCACCACAGGCGCATGCGGACCCAGTTGAGGAGCTTGCGCGTCCACACCCAGGTCACGTTGCGCCGGTCCACCCGCACCTTGGCGGCGCCCTCCATCCCCGGCCGGAGCCAGCCGTCGTCGTTGCGCACGAGGGCCTCGGCGACGTAGACGCTGGCCCCCCCGCGCACCTCCGGCATGGGGCGCACGTTGCCCACGGTGAACTCGATGGCCTGGTCGGGCTTCGCCTTCGTCGTGAAGCGGCCCGCCTGGCCCCGGGAGAGGTAGTGCACGTCTCCCTGGCTGACCTGCACCTCCAGGACCATCTCCTCCAGGGGGGCCACCTCGATCAACTGCTCCCCCTGCTTGACCGGCCGCCCGACGCTGTGCGTCAGGTCGCCGGCCGTCACGATGCCCGCGAACTCCGCCCTCAGCTCCACCCGCGCCAGGTAGCTCTCCAGAAGGTCGATCTCCGCCCGGAGCATCTCCCCTTCGGCCTTCGCCTCTTCGTACTCGGACACCTTCTGTTCGCCCAGCAGCGTGCCCATCCGCTTGCGGACGCCGGTCAGCTTGCTCCGTGCCTCGCGCAGGCGCATGTCCAGCTCCTCACGGTCGAACCCGACCAGCACGTCCCCCGGCGCCACCGTGTCGCCGGGACGCACCGGCGCGCGCCGCATGGTCGTGTCGAACGGGGCGGCATAGACCTGCCGGTAGTACGGCTCCAGCGTACAGCTTCCCTTGAGGTTGAACTCCACCCGCCCGAACACGGCGAAGGCGACCAGGGCGGCTGCGGCCAGGGCGCCGGCCTTGCGCCAGGGATGCTCCTTGCCGAACGTCCAGGCGGCCGCCGCCTTCAGGGCGTCGCGCGTGCGCGCGACCGGCCCGCGCGAGTTCTGACGGGCCAGGTTCATCACGGGGCCGATCTGCCCGGCGGCGATGTCGATGACCTGGCGCAGCTCGTCCGTCAGTGGCGTCGAGCCGAACTCCAGCGTCCAGGCGCCGATCACCTCGCCTTCGCGCCGCATCGGGACCGTGTAGACGGTCTGCATGCCCCGTCCGGTGGCCAGGAGTTCGTGCTGGGGGTTGCGCACGGTCTGCTCGGCCCGCGCCTCGCCGGCGGCCGCTGCCTCGTAGAGCCCCGCTTCGGCCGAGACGAGGACCTCCGTCTGCGTGGCGGCGACCTGGCGCACCATGTTGCTGCGCGGGTCCAGGATGTCCTCGCCCGAGATGGCCGCCACGGCGATCTTCTGGCCCTTCACGAACCCGACCGACGCGCGCTCCGCCCCGAAGGCGACCCGCGAGCGGTCGGCCAGCACCTGCGCCATCTCGTCGTCGCGGGTGAACGCCAGCGTCTCCCCCACCAGTTCCCAGGCGGCCGAGAGCAGGTCGTAGAATCGCTGGTAGCGCGCCGACGACTTCACGGCGCCATAGAGCATCCCGAAGTCCGCCAGGAGGCGCAGCATCGCGATGCCGGCGTCGGTCAGGACGGGGCTGCGCTGGGGCACCACGACGGTGACGCAGCCCTCGGTCTGCTCGTCGCCCCGGACCGGGAAGCCCAGGGCCATGTGCTTTTCGCCCGTCAGCAGTTCGCCGTCCGCCTCGCCGACGGCCTGGTAGCGGATGATGGTCTGGCGTATGACGCCGGCCGCCATCTCGCCGAGGGTCCGGCCCCACGCCCGGGCGCCCTGCTCGGACACCTTCGGGGCGAGTTCGGCCACGGCGTCCAGCACGCCCCGTTCCGCATCCACACGCCAGTAGGCGCCGTAGATGGCGTCCGAGAGCGAGACGAGACCTCGCAGCACCTCCTCGATGAACGTCTCCGGAGGGGTGCCGGGGCGACAGACCTGCTGGACCGAGTCGATCAGCGCCAGGATCGGCAGGCGCGCATCGGCCCGGTCCTGCGCCGTCTGTTCAGCGGGGCCCTGGTGCGTCTCTGAGGTGCTCACTGACCGAGCCGCCCTTCCATGCTGGGACATCCGATCCCGCCGCAGGCCGCAGAGCGCGCTCCCGTCGCGCGGGCCGACGGACCCGGCCGCCGGCCGGGCGGACCGAGCCTGCGCTTACGTGTTGGGCTCGGCGTCGGCGCCGGGCACCGGAGCCACCTGGGGGGTGGTCTCAATCAGGCCGTGGCGTGCTTCATAGCGCTTGATCAGGTTGCCCAGCGTCATCGCCAGACGCTTGGCGGACGGGTAGGTCATGATGATGCGGTTGGATATCTCGGCGTTGACCTCGCGCTGAGCCGTCGGCGGCGTGATGTTCGTGCCGAAGTTCAGGACGACCTCCTCCGGGGTGCTCGTCAACACCGCGATGTTCGCATAGGCGGTCGCCGTGTTCTCGTAACGGAGGTTCAGCGTGCCGCGCTGCTGCTCGTCCGACGCCTGATCGCTTCTCTCTTTGGCCATAGCCGCACTCGCCTTCCTGGTTGAATCGCTTGACTACTCGCTGAGTTCAAACCGAAGCGGTCCCCGCGCGCCCGCCGCCACGGACCCGTCGGGGTTCGGCAGTGTCAGCTTCACACGGTACGTCTCGCTGCCGACATTGGCAACCCTGTCCACCACAACGACTTCGCACTCGAGTTCGCGCTCCAGATACGGGATGGACAGGCGCGCCGTCATGCCCGGGTGGATGCGTCCGAATGTCTCGATCGGCGCGTTCGCGACCACATACAGCGGGTCCAGACAGACCATCTGCAGCATCGGATTGTGGATTTCCACGGCCTCGCCCGGGCGCTTGGCAATCCGCAGTATCCGCCCGTCGATCGGCGCACGCACGATCGTCTGTGCCAGCCGTTCGTCCTCCAGTATGTTGGCGGCCTCACTGGCGGTCAGCGTCGCCTCGGCCGCACGCACCCGCCACTCGGCCAGGTCCCGATCGAGCCGGGCCTTCACGCACTCCACCTCCGGAATCACCTTCTGCGCAAACAGGTCGGCCGAACGCTCATACTCGGCCGTGATGACCTCGCAGTTGGTCTGCTCAGCCTTCAGTTGCACCTCGGCCGCCTCCGTCTGGGCCTGCTGCCACCGGCGCCGCGCCTCCACCACGCCGGCCGCAAACCGCACCAGCACCTGTCCCCTGGTGACCCGATCGCCTTCCTCCACATCCACGGCACCGATCACACCGCCGATCTCGGCAGCGATCTCCAGGTCGCGAAACGGCAGCGTGATGGCGTCGCACACCACCACGGAGACGCCATCGTCCGCGGAGGGCGCGGCCGGGGATTCCTCCGGCGTGAAGGGCCGCTCGGGCTCCTGCCGGGCCGACACCGTCGGCCGCATGGCGGCGTGGGCGACCGCCCCGATCGCGGGAGGATCGACGGGGGGTGTTCCGGCCGGCTGCATGGGGCCGCCGCGCGGGACGCACAGGGCCAGGGCGCCCAGAAGAGCGACGCCGAGCATGACCGCCATGTGCCTTCGTGCACTGGACTGCGCCATTCCGTCCGTACCCCGCTCCTTACCGCAACGGCCCGTGCTGTCTGGAACCCGACGCGCTGCCCGGCAGCCCCGCCCCATCAGGCTGCTGCAGCACCGGCCGCCACACCCAGAGGGGGAACGCACACCACACCGGGCAAGGACATCCGCCGCCCCGGCACGGCACCCGACAATCCGCCATCAAAGGCTCACGCAGCCGCTCACAGGACGGTGTAGTAGACGGGCAGCGCCGGACCGAAGAACATCCTCCTCTGGATCCGGCTGATCCCTCCGACCTTCAGCGATCCGAACGTGTAGGCGCCGATGCCCGGTCCGTCGATCTGCCCGGCGATGTCCACCTTGCCGATGGACCCGAGCAGGAAGCCCGCGTATGCCTCGGCGTACGCGAGGTTCAGCTCTCCCATCACGGGGGTCGCTCCGGCGGCGATCAGCGAGTTCGTCACGCTCCCCACGCCGCCGTACAGGCCGAATGAGTGCTTGACGCGGAAACTGCCGATACTGGCGGGCCGGTAGGTGTCCGCATCGGCGCCGAGCCCTCCGACCTGAAGGTCCGCACCCAGCTCGGCGCCGGCCAGCATGCGGAGGCCGGAGACCGTTCCGCCCACGTCCACCTTCCCGATCGAGAAGCCGGCCAGCACCTGAACACCCAACATGTTGACGCCCCCTTCAGAGACGTCGAATCCCATGATCGAGGCGCTCCGGAGCGCTCCCAGCGTGCCGCCCATCACGATGTGGGAACCGAACCAGATCGCGCCGCCGACACGGATGTCGGCCGCCGAACCACCGATGTCGATGGTGCTGACCAGGTTGCTGTCCCAGTAACCCTCCATCGCGCCCCCAATGGACAGCTTCCCGGAGTTCCCGCCGACGCGGATCGGCATCCACTGACTGCCGCCGATGTCGATCTGCGAGCTGGAGCCGGCGACCGTGATCGCGCCGATGGCGGTCCCCGCCATGGAGATCTTCCCGGAGTTCCCGTCCACCACGGTGTCGCCCAGAACCGAGCCCTTGACCTTCAACTGGCCCAGGCCGCCGAAGTAGAGGTCCGCCGGGACAAACCGGGGGATGTCGACCTTGCCGGCCTGCCCGTCGATGTAGATCCCGGTGAAATCGCTCGTCACGCCGTCGCCGTCGATGTCATCCGGCAGTATCTGCCCGTCGAGCACGGCCCCGTTCAGGTTTGCGCCGGTGACGCCGGACCTCAGCTTGATGCTCCCGACCGGGCTGTTGGAGACGACGTATGTGATGTTCGCCATGCCGGCGCGGTTGTCCTGGATCTTCTTCACGAACGACGCACCGGAGATCACCACGCCCACGCCGTCCTGCCCGGGGCCGCCACCGAACGTGACGCTCTTGATCTGCTGGCCGCCTCCGAACCGCACGTCGACCGCCAGCGGGTCGACGTTCACGAACCCCTGGGTGTCGTAGATCGTCACCGAGACCGGAGCGCTCACGAACGCGGCCACCGGGATGTTGATCGGGTCGTCGAACATCACCCGCTGGACCGTCGCCAGCGCGTTGACCCGCCCGCCGGTGGCAACCAGTCCGTCCAGCCACGGCATGTACTCCGCCCCGGCCAGGATGGCGTCGCGCACCTGTTCCATCGAGGCGGCCGGATTGGCCGACCAGGCCAGCACGGCGATGCCGGCGACGACCGGCGTCGCCATGCTTGTGCCACTCAGGAAGCTGGCATACGTGCCCGCCAGCCACGTGCTGTAGATGCCGTGCCCCGGCGCGGCCACGTCGACCGACCGCACGCCGTAGTTGCTGAAGCTGGCCAGCCGGTCGTTGTGGTCCGTGGCGGCGACGGAGATGATGTTCGGCAGATCGTAGCTGGAGGGATAATGCGGCAACAGGTCGTTCTCCATCCCCTCGTTGCCCGCCGCGGCGATGAACAGGCCGCCCACCGCGCCGTAGGCGGCGATGGCCGTCTGCAGGTCCGGCTCGAATCCGCCGCCTCCCCAGCTGTTGTTCGTGACCAGCACGTTGGCGCCGGGGTTGCCGTCGCCGTCGCCGTTGTCGAACTCCGCCTTCATCATCGTGGCGTAGTTGATGGCCGCAATGGCCCCGGAGGTCAGTCCGCCCTCAGGGCCAAGGAAACGCAGGGCCATGATGCTCACGTCCCATGCCACGCCCGTCACGCCCATCGCGTTGTTGCCCGCGGCCCCGATGGTGCCGGCCACGTGTGTTCCGTGCCCGTTCTCGTCCATCGGGTCCGCATCGTCCGCAAAGAAGTCCCAGCCGTAGACGTCGTCGATGAACCCGTTCCCGTCGTCATCCACACCGGGGGTGCCGCCCAGTTCGAGCTGGTTCACCCAGATGTTGTCGACCAGGTCCGGATGCGTGTAGTCCACGCCCGTGTCGATCACGCCGACAACGATGCCCGAGGAGCCGGTCGTGGTGTCCCACGCCTCGACGGCGTCGATGTCCGCGTCGAAGATGCCGCCGCTCTGCCCGGTGTTGTTCAGATGCCACTGATTCGGCGCGAAGTTGGTGTCGTCCGGCACCGCCAGGGGCTGGATCAGCGCGTTGGGCGTGTACATGGCGACGTTCGGGTTCGCGCTCAGCCAGCTCTCCACGGCCCCGGCCTCGGCGCCCCGCGTGGAGATCAGGATCTGCCCCTGCATCCCCAGCCCCTGCAGGACGGTGAACTCGATGCCACCGGACAGCAGGGTCGCGCTCTCGGCCACGCCGGCGACGCTCTGGGCGGCCTGGCCGGTGAACTGCACGATCCACTGGTCCTTGACCACCTCGACGGTCCGCCCGCGCAACTCCCTGAGTTCGGTCCCGTAGTCGCCCAGTGTGCCCTGGACGCCGCCGCTGTAGTCCGGCGTCCGCTCGAACCAGGCGGGCGCCACGACCAGCGACGCGGTGCTCAGCCAGCCGTCGCCACTGAGCATCACCCGCGGCTCCAGCGGCTGCAGAGAAAGAGAGACCTTCGCGTGCTTCGCAGTCCGGATGTCCTTGCCCACAAACCCCATGTCAAACCTCCGGCGCGCGTAGATTGCTGGGATGACGGCGATCAGAGCAGTTCGCTATTCCACCTGAAGAGGAACGTACACCATTCCCCGGATCTTCCCAACTACTCGGACTTATTGCTGCGCACAGTGTATCGCCTGACTACGGCAACGTCAAGCCCTTTCAGAGCTTGCGCGCGGGGGCCCCCCCGCCCTGACGCCCCGCCCCCCGGGCGTGTATAATAATGGGGACACCGTCCATTCCAGCGAACACGGGAGACTGCATGCGCGCCGCACTCCTCCTGGCAGCCGTCCTCGTCCTGGCCCCGCCGGCGCAGGCGGCCGAACACCTCTCCGGCCCCCACGCCGAAGGTTGCCGATGGCACATGCTCGACGGCGGCCGCCTGTCCGAAACCCCCGCCCCCGCCGCCGGGGCCTCGGACGCCCCGGCGGAGGGCCTCTGCGTCCGCGCAAGCCTGCCCGGCGAGGCCGGCATCGGCTGCGCCTTGACCGACGGGCGGGGACGCTGGCACGCCTTCACGCACCTGGCCCTCCGCCTGTACGTCCCCCCGGACGCCCCGGCAGGCATCCGCCCCATCGTCTACCTGCGGGACGCCGAGCTGGCCTACTTCCAGCACCTGCCGCCGGGCGCCCTGACCGTCGGCGCCTGGACCGATCTGGAGATCGACCTGACCGATCGCAGCCCCCACTGGCAGCCCGCCGGCCACTACATGCCCTGGCACGGATACTGCCGCCAGGACGTCCAGGAGGTCGGCGTCAAGTTCTTCGGCGACGTCGACTACGACGGCCCCCTGTTCGTGGACCGCGTCCGCCTGTGGCAGGACCCGGAGGCCCTGCCGACCCGGAACGCCATCTACAACCTGCGCGCCAATGCGGCCACCATCGGCCGCTACGAGTGCTTCGAACTCTCCTTCCACCTTGCCCGCATCTACGACAACCCCTTCGACCCCGACGAGGTGGACGTCCGGGCGCTCATCACCGACCCCGACGGGGCCACGGTCCGCGTGCCCGGCTTCTTCTACCAGGGCTACGTGCGACGCATGGAGCGCGGCGCCCAGGTGCTCGTGCCCATGGGCCGGAGCCAGTGGAAGGTGCGCTTCGCCCCCCGCCGGCCGGGCACCTACACCTACCGGATCGAGGTCGACGACGGCCAACTCCTGCAGAGCGACCCCGGGCAGTTCGTCTGTGTCGAGAGCGGCGGCCGGGGCTTCGTCCGCCGCAGCGCCGCGGATCCGGACTACCTGGAGTTCGACGACGGCTCGTTCTACTACCCCATCGGGCACAACATCGCCGCCACCTTCGACGTGCGGGCCCGCAAGCTCGGCGTCAACATCCCCGCCGCCGAAGGCACCTTCGCCTACGACCGCTTCCTGCAGCGCATGGGCGCCGCCGGCGAGAACTTCGCCCGCATCTGGATGTCCCCCTGGAGCTTCGGCATCGAATGGACCCGGGACTACGACACCCACTTCAAGGGCCTCGGCCGCTACAGCCTCCAGCGCGCCTGGTGCCTGGACCACGTCCTGGACACCGCCCGCAAGCACGGCGTCTACATCATGCTCCTGCTCACATCCCATGGGGAACTCGGCACGGTCGAGAGCGACTTCAAGGGCAACGACCCCCAGCAGCGCCAGGGCAGCCCCTACTGGAGCCGCTACGGCGGCCCCCTGGACGAGGCCGTCGAGGTCTATGCCTCCGAAGAGGCCCGCAAATACTACCTGCGCAAGGTCCGCTACATCGCAGCCCGCTGGGGCTACGCAACCTCCATCATGGCCTGGGAGGTCTTCAACGAACCGGACCTGGCCTTCTCCCGCGGCCCCCAGGCCGTCGAATACGGGCGGCAGGTCGCCGAGTTCGTGCGCCCCGTCTTCGAACACCTGAAGGCGCACGACCCGTCCGGACGCCTCCTGACCACCAACTACTGGCAGCCGCTTGCGCGCCACGCCCTCCCCGTGCTGCAACTGGACGACATGGACCTGTTCGCCGCCCACGTCTTCAGCCCCGACCTCAGCAGCGAACTGGCCTCCATGCGTCGATACATCAAGACCCAGTTCGACCTCCTCCTGCTGGTCACCGAGGCCGACGTCACCGCACATGCCGAGAACGCCGAACACACCATCCGCGTCATGCACGAGACCCTCTGGGCCTCCTGCACCCTCCCCATGGCCGGCACCGCCTGCCCGTGGTGGTGGGTGCTGATCGACCGCAGGGACCTCTACGGCATGTTCTCAGCCGTCGCCGCGTTCACGCGCGGCGAGGACCGGCGCGGCATGGGCTACGACGCCGCCGGCGCCATCGCCAACGACACGGACCGGCGCCGACGCCGCCTGCGCGCCCAGTGCCTCCGTGCCCAGGCCCCGGGCGTCCCCTACCGCGCCCTCTGCTGGATCTGGGCGCCCGACTACTTCACCGCCCACGCCATCGGCGAGGAGGAGACCGCCACCCCCGCCACGCTCCGCCTGCCGGGCACCCCGGACGGCCGCTACGCCGTCGAGGTCTGGGACACGCGCGCCGGCCGGCCCATCGAGCGCAAGGAGGTCGCCTGCGAAGGCGGCACACTCATCTTCGACCTGCCCGCCTTCGTCGGCGACGTCGCGTGCAAGGTCTGGGCGCTCCCGGAGCAACCGTAAGTCATTGGCCGCCGGAGAGTTCGGACTTCGACTCGGCCTCTGGGCGATGGATGAACGCATTGACAGCAGCCCCCGCCCCGGCTATAATGGGGTTCAAGTCACCGGGGGCGAAAGGGCTTCGACCTGGCTCCGGAGGCGGAAGTGGCGCACCGAGGTTGTCAGGAGGCCTCGTAAAACACCTGGCAAAACCAAACATGCCGAGCCTACACCGGCATACGCAATGGCTGCGTAAATGCAGCCGCGCCTTCGTAGTCCGTGCCTGTCGGGCTGCGTGAGGCGAAAAGAATGCAGGCTGACCCGCTCTGAGCGCGGCCACGTCGCCGGCGGGGAACCCGGCAGAACCGGGCAAACGGGCTGGTCGGCGGCGCATCCCGTCAATCGGAGGCGCGCCGACGAGACAAACGTAGGTTGACTACGTGCGTAGAAGCTTCGGCCAGAAGGGCCATGGGACGCGGGTTCGATTCCCGCCGCCTCCACCATCCCCTGTCTTCCGTAAATCGTTGCTGGCTAAGGAGTTAGGGTTTTCATCCGGTCCCTCTGGGGCGTCCGAGTGCACGGATAGGGCACGATTTGTGCCTGACAGGATAGTCTCCCCCACCTTCTCCACCACTTCCCAGAGACGTTCGTCGCGCGCCTTCGCGTATACGTTCATGGTGAGTTCCGGAGTAGCGTGGCGAGCCAGCGTCTGCCCTTCCTTTGCCGTCGCGCCGGCTTCCATCACGAAGGTGACATAAGCTGCGCGGCAGGCGTGGAAGTCCACTCTGCCTTCTCCCGGCTTGACATCGGGAACGCCTGCGGCTTTGAGATCCTTGCGCAAGTCTCTGGCTGTCTGCGTCGGCACGAAGAGCAACGGGTTCTCCGGAATGCCCTTCGGCCTTGCGTCCCTGGGGCCGTAATGCCGCTCGTAAAGAGGCTTAGCCTTCTCAGCCTTTCCGAACTCAATGAGTTTCCCGACCAATGGCCGCGGGATGGGCTGCAGCCCCGGCTTTCGGTTCTTGGTCCAGGCCGGATCGAGAATCAGAGCCCCCGCCTGAACATCCACGCTCTCCAGCGTCAGTGACCGCAGTTCCCCCGCACGCAGTCCTGTGGTGAAGGCCTGCACTGCACCCCTGAAACTGGACAGGTGCCTTAGTTCGGGGTACCGTCCTGACAGAGGAGGGAGCAGTCATGCCGAAGCGACGCAAGTTCATGCCGGAGTTCAAGGCCCGCGTGGCACTCGCCCTGCTGGCCGGGGAACACACGCAGGCCGAGGTCTGCAAGTCACACCACGTCCTGCCCCA
>JAAYEJ010000052.1 GCA_012728835.1 Candidatus Brocadiaceae bacterium
CCCTTCGGGGCGGAGGTCATCCAGGGCGACGATGCCGTCGCGGGCGGCCTTCAGGTCCGCCAGCGCGTGTTCCACCCCGGCCCGCGCGAGCATCAAGGCGCTGACCCCTTCGCCGACGTTCCGCGAGAGCTGCAGGCGCAGGCGGCAGAACAGGCCGACCTGCAGCGCCACGGCGCTCAGGACGGTCATCAGCCAGAGCACCGTCACCAGTGCCACGCCGCTGCGCGTCTTCTCTGCCGTTGCTCGCATGCGTCACCCTGCCGGAACGGCGACTGTGGTCTGGAAACGGCGCGGGACCTCCACTTCGTCCGGGTCCGCGACCACGATCACGATCCGAACCGCCCGCGGGAACCGCTCCGAATCGCTCCACCCGTCCACCCACTCCACCCCGTCGAAGAAGTCCAGGTTCATCTCCGACACAAGCGGCGTCACGAGCCGCAGGACTCCGCCGGCCAGCGGGTCGTCGCCGATCGTCCCATCCTCGCGCCGGACAAGCCCCTGGGACTCGGTTGCCGGGTCGTTGTCGATGAAGTAGCCGACCTCGCAACGCCCGCCGATGCCCATGAAAAAGTCGGCCGTGCAAGGCGCCATGAAGTCGATCGTGTCGGCGTCGCGGCCCTCGTACTGCACGTCCAGTGAGGTCAGCCGCACCTTGTCGCGGTGGGCCACGGCGGACCGCACGTCGGACGTCATCTGCTGCAGCGCCGCCTGCGCCGCAGCCACCATGCGGCCGACACGCCGCGCCTTCTGCGCCGACGCCGTGCCGGCGGCCAGGGCCAGGTAGCCTCCCAACGCCAGCATGGCGAGCATGGCGGTGGCCACCAGCATCTCGACCAGCGTGAATGCGCGCCTGCCTCTCATGGCCCTACCGCCCCGCCACCAGCGTCACGAGTTCGACCGTCCGCTCCGTTCCGTGCTCCGGCCAGCTCACCTCCACGCGCAGCCTGTACAGGTCCGGCGTGTCCGTGCTCTCGACCATGCGCGTCCACCAGGCATCGGGGAACTCGAGCCCGAACTCCCCGTGCCACTGGCCGACCTCCACCTGGTCGGCCGCCAGGACCTCCTCCACGAGGCCCTGGGCAAGGAAGACCCCCTGCGTGTGGTTCAGCGACACGGCCGTCGATCGCAGGCCGGCCGCGAACACGCCGAGGACGGCGGTCACCGCGAGGCTGAATATGAGCACGGCCACGACCATCTCCACGAGCGAGAATCCCCGGGCGTGCGCCATGTCGTTCACTCCTCCTCGACGAAGACGACCTTCCCGCCCAGGGGGTGCACCGGCAGCACCTGCGTCCGCCCGTGTGCATCCGAGAGTTCCACCTCGGCATCGTCGGCGGAACCGTCGGGGCGGAACACCACCGTGCCGCCTCGGCCGTTCCGCTGAGCCTCCGGACGGCCCTCCACGTCGTAGAACACGTTCACCTCGATGCCGTCCGGAAGGCGCCGGCTCGCCAGGACGACGGTCCCGGCCGCGTCGTCTTCGCCGCGCCAGGGCAACTGCGTCATGCAGGTCTGCGCCCGGCAGGCGCAGCGCTCCGGATCGAAGAGGACGGCGACCGGGCAACGCCGCGCCACTGCGGCGGCCGCCGCGTAGTCGAGCATATCGCCCACCTCGCAGGCCGCCCGGGCGATCCCTTCCCCTTCGACGGCCGTGATCAGGCTCGGCACGATGGCCCCGGCCAGCATGCCCATGAGGGCCACGACGACGAGCAGTTCGATGAGTGTCAGCGCGTTGCGTGGGCCGGGCCGGCGCGGGCTATTCCAGTTCCACCCAGCTATGGACGTCCGCCGCATCGTCTTCGCCGCCTTCCTGGCCGTCCTTGCCGTAAGAGAGTATCTCGTAGGGCTGCCCGCTGATGACGCCCGGAGAGCAGTAGACGTACTCGTTCCCCCAGGGGTCCTTGAACAGCGGCTTGCGCAGGTACGGGCCGCGCCACACGCCCTTGTCGACGTCGGGGTCGAAGAACAGCGCCCTCAGTCCTTCCTCCGTCGTCGGATAGCGCCCGACGTCGAGGTAGAAGCGCTCCAGCGTGTCTTCGAGCACGGCGACGTCGGACTCGGCGCGGGCGCGCTGCGCCGGGGCGAGACCGCCGACGACCGACGGCAGGATGGCGGCCGCCAGGACCGCCAGCACGACGGCAACGACCATCAGCTCGATCAGCGTGAAGCCGGCGGCCGCCGAACGTCCCGAGCGCTCAAGGGCCCGCCGGACGGCGGCCGCGCCTCGCAGCCGGCCCTCTGCATCGTCTCGCATCATCATGTCGCGTCCTCCACGGTTAACGGAGCGCTGCGCTCATCTTGAAGATCGGCAGCACCAGGGCCACGATGAGGAAGGCAACAATCGCCGCCACGACCAGGATGAGGGCCGGTGCCAGCAACGAGGTCATCACCCTGGTCAGCGCGGTGGCCTCGCGGTCGTGCGTCTCGGCCACCCGCATGAGCATCTGGTCCAGCCGGCCCGTCTCCTCGCCGACGGCCACCATCTGAACGGACAGCGGCGGGAAGACGCCCGTCGACTTCATCAGGCCGGCCAGGGAGTCGCCCTCCTGCACCTGCTGTGCCACCTTCCCCACGGCCTCGGCCATGACGGCGTTCCCCACCGCCTGCCGCACAACCCGCAGCGACTCGACCATGGGGACGTCCGCATGGACCAGCACGCCCAGGAACCGCGCGAACCGGCCGATCGCCACGTGGCGCGTCAGGCGTCCGAGCACTGGGAGCCGCAGCTTCATCCCGTCCCACGCACGCCGGAACCCGGGTCGTCTGCGGATCACGCGCACCGCGAAGGCGCCGGCCGCCAGCCCGGCCAGGATTGCCCACCAGAGGCGGGCCACGAAGTCGGACAGCCAGCAGAGGATCCGCGTCGGCACGGGAAGCCGCGTCCCGATGCCCTCGAACATAACCTCGAGTCGGGGGACGACGAAGACGATCAGGACGACGGCCGAAGCCACCCCCAGCAGCAGCACCAGCGCCGGGTACGCCATGGCGGCCGTCACCTCGCCTCGGATCTCGTCCTGCCGCTCAAAGAGGTCGGCCAGCCGCGCGAGCACCTCGTCCAGCGCGCCCCCCGCCTCGCCCACCCGCACCATGCTGACCATGACGTCGGGGAACAGCTCCGGGTAGTCCGACAGGGCATCGCTGAGGCTGCGCCCGGCCTTGACCGAGTCGAGGATGGCGCACAGCACCCGCCGTGAGCGGTCGTCGTCCGCCTGCTCGATCAGGACCTCCATGCTGCGGATCAGGGGCACGCCGGACGCGCAGAGCGTCGCCAACTGGCGGCAGAGCGGCGCCAGACGCAGCACGCCGCGCCGCAGGCGGACGCCGCCCGTGACGCGGGCCTCTTTGCGGCCCTCCTCGCGCAGTTCCACCACGTGCCAGCCGCCGGCCAGAAGCCGCTCGATCGCCTCCCGCCGGCCCGGCGAGGACACCGTGCCGGAACGGCGCTCCCCGGTGCGGTTCACGGCTGTATACACATACGCCGGCATCTGGATCACCCGTTGCAGTGCGCCAACCGGCAGCGCCGTCAGACGGCCGCCGGCCCGTTCGCCGACCGCCCATTGGAGTACTCATCCGCTTGCGTGACGCGAAGCACTTCCTCGGCGGTGGTCAAGCCGCGCACGACCCTGCGGCAGCCCGCCTGGCGCATCGTCAGCATGCCCGGGCCCGCCGCCCGCCGGATCTCGGCGGCCGAGGCGTGCCGCAGCATCGCGTCGCGGAGGTCGTCGTCAATCACCAGAAGTTCCGCAATCGCCGAGCGGCCGCGAAAGCCCGTCTCCTTGCACTCGCGACAGCCCACGGCCTGGTGGAGAACCGGCTGCTCCACCTCCTGGCCCAGCTCGCGGCGCAGCCGCTCCAGCTCCTCGGACCCGGCCGCCCTGCGTTCCTTGCACGCCGGGCACAGCGTTCGCACGAGACGCTGCGCCACGATGCCGCGCAGCGCGGAGGCCGCGAGGTAGGGCTCCACACCCATGTCGAGCAGGCGGGGAATGGCCTCGCAGGCGTCGTTCGTGTGCAGCGTGCTGAAGACGAGGTGCCCGGTGAGCGCGGCGCGCACGGCGATGTCGGCCGTCTCGCCGTCGCGAATCTCGCCCACCATGATAATGTCGGGGTCCTGACGCACGATCGATCGCAGCCCGTTGGCGAAGGTCAGCCCGCGCTTGGGGCGCACGGCGATCTGGTTCACGCCCGGCAGCTCGTATTCCACCGGATCCTCGATCGTGATGAACTTCCTCTCGGGCGTGTAAATGGACGCGAGCGAGGCGTACAGCGTCGTCGTCTTCCCGGAGCCGGTGGGCCCGCAGACCAGGATGATCCCGTGCGGGTGGTTGAGCAACCGGCGGTAGGGCGTCACAGTCTCCGGCTCGAACCCCAGGTCGTCAAGTCCGAGCAGGAACGACGACTTGTCGAGCAGCCGCAGGACGATGCACTCGCCATGGATGGTCGGGATCGTGGCCACCCGCACGTCCACCTCGTGCCCCGCCACGTTCAGCTCGATGTGCCCGTCCTGCGGGACGAAACGTTCGGCGATGTTCATGTCGGCCATGATCTTCACGCGCGAGACGATGGCCGGGTGCAGGTGCTTGGGCGGCGACGGCATCTCGTGCAGAACGCCGTCGATCCGGTAACGAACCTTCAGTTCGGCCTCGAAGGGCTCCACGTGGATGTCGCTGGCGCGGTCGCGGACGGCACGGACGATCAGCAGGTTGACCAGGTTGACCACGGTCGGCTCGCTGGCCATCTCTCGGAGCTGGCCCACCTCCAGGTGGTTCTGGTCCGGGCGCTCGGCGTCGACGGCGAAGTGCTCGAGCATGCGCTCGACGGCCTGCCCGTGGAACACCTGCATCGCCGCGTCCATGTCCGCCGCCGTGCAGACGGCCCGGTCCACCGTCTTCCCGGTCAGCGTCCGGATGCAGTCGACCGTGTCGAAGTCCAGGGGGTCCTCCATGGCCAGCAGCAAACGCCCGTCGGTGACGGCCAGGGGCATGGCGCGCGCACGCTGCAGCAGGTCGGCGGGCAGTCGCTTGCCGGCCTCGGGGTCGATCTGCGTCTCGCCCAGATCGACGAACCGCACCCCGAGAGCGGCGGCAAGCGCCCGAAGGCCCTCCGCCTCGTCGCGCCACCCGTGGGCCGCCATGCAGCGTCCGAGGCTCTCGCCCGTGGCACGCCGCCGCGCCAGGACGTCGGCCAGCACCTGCCTGTCGAGCGCCCTTGCAGGGGTCTCGTTGCCCTCCGAAATGCCCTCCGACCTCATGCGCCCGATCCCTCCGCCCCCCGAAACGCGGCACTGCCCATGAAGACGTTCAGGAACCCGCGTCGGTTCCCGGAAATCGGCGAGCTTCACGAAATCTGCCCGGCTACATCATAACCGCATTGACGCCCGTAGTCCGAGAACGTGCCGCCATAGTGTGATCCGCAGGAGACGCCCCGACCATAAGCGCCGATCACGCTCCCGCATCGGGCCCTCCGGTCCGGCCCGCAGGAGTATGCGGCGGCAATGTCACCGTTTTGTTACGGACCGGGCGTCTGGGAGCATATACCCCGGGATGGCAGAGGCTATTCGGAAGGGCGCCAGAAATGGGCCTCCGTCAGGTCCAGGCGGTCCAGTTCGGCCGCGATCCGGTGCAG
Organism: Candidatus Brocadiaceae bacterium; assembly: GCA_012728835.1. Lineage (NCBI taxonomy): Bacteria > Pseudomonadati > Planctomycetota > Candidatus Brocadiia > Candidatus Brocadiales > Candidatus Brocadiaceae > Candidatus Brocadiaceae bacterium. The sequence goes on from JAAYEJ010000052.1 coordinate 5,626, forward strand.
GCGATCGTCGTAGCCCGGGTGATGGGAGTCCGAGGCCAGGGAGAAGGTGACGCCCAGCTCCTTCATGCAGGCAAGGTACTCCAGATACTGCTCCTTGAAGCGTTCGGGGTAGGCGGGGTTGGTGAAGATGGCGCCGGCATTGATCTCGATCGCCGTTCCGTTCTCCCTGGCGGCGGCGGCCAGTTCCTCGTGCATCGACGGCGGGATCACGGAGAAATCATCGAACCACGGGAGCGTGCGGTACATGCCGTCGGCGTCCCGCCATGCGCCCTGCCACCACCAGGGATGCGCCACGATGTCGACTTCGGGATGGCGGGCCAGGTGGACGCTCTGCCGGTGGTATTCGCGGATGACGGACTCGCGGTCCAGCGGCACGCCGAGCGTCCAGTGAGCGCCGCCGATGACGTACGCGGGCCGCACTTCGGCCAGAAGCGCCTCCGGCAGGTAGACTGTGAGTTCGCCCCCCGCCGGCCCGCCCTTCTGCTGCCCCCAGATGCCGGCCGCCGCACCGAGCCGCCGCGCCTCCTCGACGTCGTACCGGCGCAGGCAGGTCGCCTCGATGCCGAACAGGAAGCCGTCCTTCTCCGGCAGTGCGTCGTACTCGGCCCGTGCAGCGCGCACGGCGGCCTCCGTGGGCGGCCCGTTCAGATGGTCGGTCACGCCCAGGCAGGTGATACCGGCCGCCCTCGCCTCGCACAGGATCCTCGCCAGCGTGGCCTCCGGATTCCCGCAGGGCGAATGCCGCGAGTGAATGTGCCAGTCCATGTCGATCTGCATCGCGCCTCCCTCCGCCTCCGCGTCGACGCCCTCCTCGCCCGCGGCAGGCCATTCCGGCCCGCTCCGCAACGGCCCCGGCGAACATACCGAGGTGGCACCGCCGGGTCAAGCGTCTACCCCCAATGGGTAGGCACGGCCCCGCCGAAATCTTGCCAATCCCGCCTGCCCACGGTATCATCCGGTCGCGCGGGGCGTCCGGACGAACGACAGCAGCCGAGACGGCATGGTCTACACCGAACACAAGGATGCAGGCGGCTTCCTGGCCGTCGCGCATGAGGCGCTGGAGGAGCAGGAGAGCGCCAACGGGCTGATGCTCGGCGTCTGCAAACGGCTGGCGGAGGCGCCCGACGCGCACGACACTCCCCCCTACCTCGCGACGGTCGAGGCGGCCGGCCGGCTCTGCGTCGCCGCCGTCATGACGCCGCCGTACAATGTGCAGGTGTTCCAGCCTGACGGCGCCGATGCGGGCGGCCTCGGGCCGGTTGCCGACGCACTGCAGCGCGGCGGGTGGTCCGTGCCGGGCGTGATCGGCACGACGAACACGGCGGAGGCGTTCGCCGCCCTCTGGGCGGGGCGGACCGGCGCCGCGCTCCGCACCACGATGCGCCAGGGCATCTACGAACTGCGGCAGGTGAGGCCCCCGCCCTGTCCGCCCGGGCGCTTCGAGCGGGCCACGGAAGAGCACTCCTCACTCGTGCGGGAATGGGCGAGCCGCTTCCATGAGGACTGCTTCCACAACGACGAGTGCGGTCGATCGCTCCGGATTGCCGAGGCGAAGCTGCAAAGTGGGGACGTCTTCCTGTGGGTCGATGGCGGCGAGGCACGGGCGATGGCCGCACGAACGCGCCCCACGGCCAACGGCCAGGCCATCAGCTTCGTCTACACCCCGCCACAGCACCGGCGGAAGGGCTACGCGAGCGCCGTCGTCGCCCGCCTGTCGCAGCTCATCCTGGACAGCGGGAAGCAGTTCTGCACGCTCTACACGGACCTCGACAACCCCACGTCGAACAGCATCTACCGCAGGATCGGCTACCGCCGGGTGGCCGAGTCGATCGAGATCGGCTTCACATAGCGCCCGTGCCACACAAAAGGACTTCTTCAGCGAGTTCAGAGGCCGGCTGCCTTCACACGTCCAGGTCCCCGACCTCGCGAATCCAACCGCGAAGCCACTCGACGGACTCCAGGCCGATGTCCGTCAGCGTGCTGGCGCAGAAGACGATGCCGTCCAGGTCGCCGCTCCGGATCCCGTCCAGATAGCGCGCGCACTGGTACTCCATCTGCCCGGCCGTCATCGGCCGGCTTTCGCCGTAGTTCCACAGGTAGCAGCCGGCCAGGCGGCGTTTGCCCGGCGTGATGCGGCAGAGCTTCGCGACGTTCTCGTCGATCTTCGGCAGGTCGGAGCCGCGCCAGGTCCAGAGCGTGATCACGTCGCAGACGTCGAGGTAGGCGCGGTAGTCCTGCGCCAGTTGCCGCTGGTAGTAGACGACCCAGAGGTCGAGCGGCCGCACCTCGTTGTCGGCCAGGCGCCGCTTGGTCTCCTTCAGTTGGTCCAGGGAGACGCGGGGCTGCGCGTTGTCGACGAAGAAGTCGTCGAAGATGCCGCCGCAGACGTTCGGGAACAGGCGCGCCTGCCGGATCACCTCCTCCAGGTCGGTCGCCCCGGCATTGTTGCGCACGGAACTGCCGTCGCCGACGATCGACCACACCACCCGGTGCAGGTCCTTGAGCTTCTCCGACTCCGCGTCGAACGGCGGCAGCGGCCTGTTGCTCATCACGACGCGGCAGCAGTTGACAAGACCGAGATCACGCGCGCTCTCAGCCGGCCCCATGCGATTGACGCCGGGGAGCTTCCATTCGTTGCCGTGATAGGCGTGGTGCGTGCCGGCGTCCTGTCCCCAGAGCCAGAGCTTCTCCCGCAGTCTCATCGATCGCCTCCCGCCGGCGGCCGGTTCCGGCGCTGCCACTCGAAGATGGACGGCACGTCCGGCCGGGGCCGCGGGGGCATGCCGTCGGCGGCCTCCAGGATCACGCTCCCCTCGACCACGGCGGCGGACGGACTGCCGGCGAAGACCGCGCCGTTGCCCCCGTAGACGGTGTTCCCGACCATCGTCAGACCGCTCGTGCGCGCGGCGTCTTCGGCGACCACCGCGGCGAAGTCGTCGGCGACCGAGAACACGTTGCCCTTGATGACGTGATCGAACTGCGCACCGCGCATGAGGATGGCGGGGCCGCGCGAGAGGATGCGGTTGTGGAAGAAGAGCCAGTTCTCGTTCATCCCGCCCAGCACGATGCCGCAGGGGCCGTAGTGCATCATGCCCGGCTCGAAGACCACGTGCTCGGTGGTGTTCCGGAAGTCGCAGTTGTAGAAGCAGTTGCGCGGGCCGTTCGGGCCGTGGCTGCTGTCCGACGGCGGCGTCGCCCAGAAGGCGTGCCCATACGAGCCGCCGCCCGTGGGCCGGCCGCGCGGCTCGAGGATCACGCAGTTCTCCCACAGGTTCTCGTGACACCAGCCGGAATGCATCTGCCCGTCGCTGTAGTAAAACGTGGAGTTGCGGAACACGCAGCCGCTGCACGCCCAGTCGAGGTTGGGGGCGTGCCGCATGTTGCGCGTGGTGACGTTCTCCATCAGGCAGTCCGAGCTGTACTGCCATCCCACGTACGCGGTGCCGGCCCCGCCCATGTCGTGCGCGTGGTTGAACTCGCAGTCGCGGATCTCCATCCACTTCACGTGGGACCCGTAGAGGGGCATGCGGCCGGTCCAGTCCACGGTCACCCGGCGGCCCCAGCAGTTGACGGCCCGCAGGAAGAGCACGGTGCAGATCTTCGGCTCGCGGCGGGCCTGCGTGATGAAAAGGTCCTCGATGCCGCAGCGCTCGATGGGGGCGGCGCTCGTCACGTACGACGCGTCCGCCAGCGGGAAGTCGATGCGCAGCGGCTGGTTGATCGTGACGGTGCGGCCCTGTACGCGCTCGATGCGCACCATGGTTCGGCGCGGATTGTGCCGGCACAGGCTCTCGATCAGCAGCTGCCAGCGGTCCGTATTGTGGGCCTCGAGGGCCAGCCACTGGCCGGGCGCCAGACCGTCGGCGTCCTGCAGTTCCAGATGCGTGTCGCCGCGCCGCCCGTCGGCCGCCAGCAGGCGCTCATCCTCTTCGCCGCCGCCGGCGAAGGTGATGACGCCGTCCGTGATGCGCCCGCCGCTCTCGTTGTAGCGGATGACGATCCTGGTCTTGTCCCGACCGGCGCCGCGGATGACGACCCCGTTCTGCCGGATCAGCACCTTGCGGTCGAGGTGGTAGGTCCCCTCGCCCAGCAGCACGGCCCCGCCGCCCGCCCGGCCGGCCGCGCTGCAGGCCGTCTGGAGCGCATCCGAGTCGTCCCGGTCGTCGTCGGCGCGGCCGCCGAAGTCCTCGATCCGGCAGAAGGCCCGCACGTCCGGAATCCCCCCCTGCACGCCCGCACCCGTCCAGTCGGGAAACCAGGTCTCGCCGTCGGGGCCGAGCACGTCAGCAGCCGTGCCGCCCTGCCTGTACTGCGGAGGCCACGGCGTCGAGGCGGCCTCCGCGCCCTGCAGGCCCGATTCCACGGCCATCAGCACGCCGCACGCGGTCAGAACGACAACCAGCATCTCCACTGTACCCATTGCACTTCCCCCGGGAGGTCTCCCGGCTCCTCGGAACAGACGTGGTCGGCTGACGACGGCAGGGCTCGCTTACGGCATGAGTTCGCAGACGACGCGGAAGCCGTGGTCGGCCACCCGGTTGGACGCACGATCGCGCCCGCGCGCGGCGGACCGAAGCGGCACAGGGTAGTCGAACCAGGAGCCACCGCGCACGACGCGGTAGGCTCCCCGGGCAGGCCCCGTCGGATCCTCGGCGGAGACCACGGATCGATAGGCCCCCGAGTCATACCAGTCCAGACACCACTCCCAGACATTCCCGTGCATGTCGTACAGCCCCCAGGCGTTGGGCAACCGGCCGCCGACGTCCTGAGATCGCCCGCCGGAGTTGCGCGAGTACCAGCCTGCAGTGTCCAGCCGCTGCGGGTCGGCCCCGAAGCTGTACGACTCGGTCGAACCCGCACGGCAGGCGTATTCCCATTCGGCTTCAGTGGGCAGGCGGTACGTGCAGTCCTCCGCCTCCGAGAGCCGCCGGCAGAACTCCACGGCGTCATGCCACGACACGCTGTCCACGGGACGGCGAGCGCCCGGGAACTGCGACGGGTTCCCGCCCATCACCGCCTCATACTGCTCCTGCGTCACCTCGAAGGCGCCGATGAGGAACGGGCGCGTGATCCTCACCTCATGCTGAGGCCGCTCGCTGCCGTCCCGGGCCGGCTCGCCGCGCGGGCTGCCCATCGCGAAGGCGCCGGCAGGCACAGCGGCAAGCTCCATCCCGATGGAGTTGCGGTAGTAGACGACGTCCACCACCGTCTCCCCGTCCGGAGTCGCCGCCGTGACGCGGCGCGCCTCCGCAGTCCATCCCGCCGGCACGTCCGACGCCGCCATGGCCGGCGGCGTCGTCTCCGGTCCACCCGGTCCCGTCTTCGCCTGTAGCTCTGCCATTGTCCTGGCATCCCGGGCTGCCGTGCTGGTGTCCGCCGCCGGACGGTCCGCGTGCGCCGTCACCCCTGCAGCCCTCTGGCGGCTCCGGCTCTGTTCGGACAGCGTCGTCCCATGGGGGGGGTCCTGCATACGCATCGTCTGCGCGTCCGCGCAACGCCCGGTCGCAGACAGGGCGCACCCGCAGATCGCGCAGGCGATGGGAAGGAAGAGCAGAGGGCGCACGATCGTATCGGCCCATTCATGTTCGGGCATCGCAAGGCCGGCTCCGTGCCGGCACAGCCCGCCGGATCGGGCGGTTCACTGACCTATTGTACGTCCCGACCCGACAACATCAACGTCCGGCGCCCCGTCGCCGCGGAGCGGGACGGCCGCCGGGAGCCCGCCCCTACAGCCCGACCAGCCGAGCGATGTCGTTCCAGGTCACGTAGACGACGAGCATCAGAAGCAGCGCCAGGCCGACGGCGTTGGAGAGCAGGAGCGCGCGTTCGCCCAGACGGCGTCCGCGCAGCTTCTCCATGAGGATGAACAGCAGGTGCCCGCCGTCCAGCACGGGGATCGGCAGGATGTTCAGGAACGCCAGCGACCCGCTGATGACGGCCGTCAGGTAGAGCAACTTGCCCAGGCCCTGCTGAGCGGCGCGGTATGAGACGACGGCAATCGACACGATGCCGCCCATCTGCTCGGTGCTGACGCTGCGGGTCGCGAACCCCCGCACCATCAGGACGATCTCCGCCAGCGTCTGCCATGTGTTCACGACGCCCTTCTGCACGGCGGCCAGGACGCCATACCGCTGCAGGACGGTCTTCGGCCTCTCGCAGAGGAAACCCGGGTGACCCACGGCAAGGGTGGGGTCCTCGACCGGCAGCATCTCGGCCGCCACGATCTGGCCGTCGCGCAGCCATCGGACCACGCGCGGGTCATCTCCCCCGCCGGCGAGCGCGCGGCCGATGTCGCTCCAGGCGCTGACCTCCTTCTTTCCGATACCCACGATCACGTCGCCGGGCCGCAGGCCGGCCTCCCAGGCCGGGCTGCCCTCCCGGACCCAGGTCATCTCGGGTCCCGTCTCGAAGAGGACGCTGCGGCGGAACCGCGCCAGCGAGACCCTGTCGGGCAGCGTCAGCGCCACGGTCACCTCGCCGCCGTCGCGTTCGACCGTCAGCGCCATCTCGCCCAGTTGCTCGCGGGCCACCAGCTCCAGGTCGATGCCGCTGCCGACGGGCACGCCGTTCAGGGCCGTGATGCGGTCGCCCGCCCGCAGGCCCGCCTGCTCGGCCTCGCCGCCGGCGGCCACCGCCTCCACGACCGCGGTCAGGCCGGAGATGCCCAGGCCCTTCTGGGGCGATGCGACCATGCGCGGCCGCACGGTGAGCGGCTGCCCTTCCCGCTCGATCAGCAGCTCGACTTCGTCGCCCGGCTCGAAATCGGCCAGCTCGGTGTCCAGCTCGAACGCCGTGGCGACCGGCCGGCCCGCGATGGCCAGCACCACGTCGCCCGGCCGCATCCCGGCCTCGACCGCCGGCCCGGCGTCCTCCTGACCGTCGACGTCCGTCAGTTTCGTCACGACGGGCTCGACCGGCGGCTCCACGCCGATCATCCGCATCCCGGCCCCGGAATGGTAGCGCGGGGCGACCGCGAAGTCCATCAAGCTGCCGTCGCGCTCGACGTGCAGGTACAACTGGTCCTTGCCGCCCAGGGCGACCCTGCGGATCAGGTCCTCGAAGGTCGGGTTCTGCATCCCGTCGACGGCCACGATGCGGTCGCCCGCCTGCAGCCCGGCCTGCCAGGCCGGCTCGCCCGGCAGCACGCGGCCGACCTCGCCGACCGTGAACGGCACGCCGATGGCGAAGGCCACGATGAACAGGCCGACGGCCAGCACCAGGTTCATCGTCACCCCGCCAAGCACGAAGAGCGCGCGCTGGCCGGGCGTCTTGGACCAGAACTCATGCGGCTCGGCCTTGCCCGGGGCGGAGTCATCGCCGCTCACCTTCACGTAGCCGCCGAGGGGGATCAGGCAGATGCGGTACTCCGTCTCGCCCACCCGGACGCCGATCAGCTTCTTCCAGAAGCCGATGGCGAACACCTCGACCCGCATCCCGACCGCTTTGGCGGCGATCAGGTGCCCGAATTCATGGACGACGATCAGCAGGCTTACGGCGATCACAGCCATAACGCCGTTCAGGGCCGATGCAAACAACTCTGTGCCTCCTCTCGAGCCCACCGGTCGGCCGCCATCACGGCCGCCAGTCCGGCCGCCGGTTCCACGGAGTGCCGGTCCATCACGTCCTCCACAACGTCGACGACGCCGGGCAGGCTGACCTCGCCGTTGAGAAACGCAGCGACGGCCACCTCGTTGGCGGCGCTCAGGACCGCCCCGCTCGTCCCGCCCTCACGCGCCACCCTGTAGCCGAGCGCCAGCGCGGGGAAGGTCGCGAAGTCCGGCTCGCAGAACTCCAAACCGCCGAGCCGCGCCAGGTCCAGCCGTTCCACCGGGCCGGCCGTGCGCTCGGGGTAGCTCAACGCATACTGGATGGGCAGGCGCATGTCCGGCGCCCCCATGTGCGCCAGCACCGACCCGTCCACCAACTCCACCAGGCAGTGCACGACCGACTGTGGATGGATGACCACCCCGATGCGGTCGGCCGGCAGCCCGAACAGCCAGCGCGCCTCGATGATCTCCAGCGCCTTGTTCATCAGCGTGGCGCTGTCCACCGTGATCTTCCGCCCCATCTGCCAGGTGGGATGCCGCAGCGCGTCTTCGGCGGTCACCCGGGTCAGCTCGGACCGCGTCATGCCGCGGAACGGCCCGCCGCTGGCGGTCAGCACGATTCGGGCCACCTCCTCCGGCGGAACGGACCGCAGGAGCTGGAAGAGCGCGCTATGCTCGCTGTCGACGGGCAGGATCGCCCCGCCGCCCTCCCGCGCCAACGCCATCAGCGCGGGGCCGAACATGACCATGGCCTCCTTGTTCGCCAGCGCCAGCGTCTTGCCCGCCTCCAGGGCCGCCACGGCCGCCGGCAGGCCCACCCCACCGCTCACGGCGCTCAGCACCACGTCGGCCCCGCCCCAGCCGGCCAGCCGTCGCAGCCCCTCGGCGCCCCACAACACCTCGGTGCCGCAGCCGTCCAGCGCGTCCCTCAGGCGAAGGGCGTCCTCGCGGTCCGCCACCGAGACGGCCTCGACGCCGAACTCCCGCGCCTGCGCCGCCAGGTCGCGCCAGCGCGAACCGCCGGAGAGCCCGACGACGCGCACGCGGCCGCCCATGCTGCGCACCACCGAGAGCGCCTGGGAGCCCACCGAGCCGGTGCTGCCCAGAACGACCACGTTCCTGGCCGCAGCCGCCCCCGTCATGGCCGCCCCTCCGCGCGCGCCGCGCGCAGGCGCTCCAGCTCCTCCAGCAGGGCACGCGCCAGCTCGCCGGCCGGCGCCTTCCGCACCCGGCGCCCGTCCCGAAACACGTAGCCGAAGTCCCTGCCGCCGGCCACGCCCACGTCGGCCTCCGCCGCCTCGCCCGGTCCGTTGACCACGCAGCCCATCACCGCGATGCGCAGCCCGCCCGGCAGCCCGCGCACGGCGTCGCTGATCTCGTCCACCAGCGCCGGCAGGTCGATCTCGCAGCGCGCGCAGGTCGGGCAGGAGATAACCTCCGGCCCCTCCGGCCGGCGCAGCTCCAGGGCCTCCAGGATGGCGATGCCCGTCCGTACCTCCTCGTGCGGAGGGCCGGTCATCGACACGCGGATGGTGTCGCCGATGCCTTCGGCCAGGAGCGTCCCAATCCCGACAGCGCTTTTGACGGTGCTCGTGCGCGGCGGCCCGGCCGCCGTGACCCCCACGTGCAGGGGGTAATCGCAGCAGCCGGCCGCGCGCCGGTAGGCGGCGACCGTCGTGGGCACGTCGCTCGCCTTCAGGCTCAGCACGATGTTGGCGAGCCCCTCCGCCTCGGCCGCGCGGCAGTAATCGAGCACCGTCTCGACCATCAGCCCCGCCATGTCGTCGGCGGGTGCCCCGGGGTCGACCTCCAGGCCCCGGCGCGGCCGGATGGACCCCGAGTTGACGCCGATGCGCACCTTCGCCCCGGCCCGCGCGGCCGCCCGGTAGAACGCCCGTAGGCCCTCCTGATCGCGCATGTTGCCCGGGTTGATGCGCACGCCGTGCGCACCGGCCTCCAGCGCGGCCAGGGCCAGGTGGTGGTCGAAGTGGATGTCCGCAACCACCGGCAGCGGCGAGGCTTGCGTGATGCGCCGGAGGCCGTCGACGGCCCGCCGGTTGGGCACCGCGCACCGGATGATCTCGCAGCCGAGCGCGGCCAGTTCCTCGATCTGCCCCAGCGTGAGGTCGGCCCGCTCTGTCGGCGTCGTCGTCATCGACTGCACGCTGACCGGCGCCCCGGCGCCGATCAGCACACCACCGCACTTCGCAGGGCGTGTCGGACGGCGTCCGGCACTCGTGACTCGCAGCTCGATCACTCGGCGATACCCTCGGGGATGGGAAGACGGACCGACCACCGACCTGCGGCCGCGCACACGCCACCTGCGTCGATTATACGCCGTCTCACCGCCGAAATCAAAACCGCCCGCCGTGCCGCCCCGGCCTCCGGCGCCGCACGTTCGCATGAGCCGGCGGGCTCGAAGGGCTCCACCAAACCCCTGCAGCGGCTCTCAGTCGCTATCATACACAATCACCCCTGCCGCGTCAACCTCCCCCCCCCCTGCACGCGCACGGCGCGCGGGCGAGACGCCCGGCGCTACGCACTGAGGGCGCCCGGGGGCCATCCCTTCAAGTGCCGGCCTTCGCTTGACATTGCCATCCATGCGCACATCTTGAATGCACACCCTGCACACATTAGAATCGAACACATGAGCCCGGCCCGCAACAGCACGGCGCACCCCGGCGAGGTGCCGGCCGTCAAGCAGCAGGTGGTGGCGCTCGGCAACATGGCCGAGTCGCTGCTGGCTGCCACGCTGGTGGCGCTCCTGGACGGGGACGCCTCCGCCGTGGACAGACTGCGGGAGGAGGACTACCGGACGCACGAGCAGTGGATCGAGGTCGACAAGCTCTGCACGAAACTCCTCATGGCCGGGCCGCAGGACGGCGGGCAGGTGCGCTTCCTGTCGGCGGCCGTGAAGATCGCCGGGACCTTCAAGCGCATCGGCGACCAGGCCCTGCGGATCGCCGACGCCGTGCGCTCCGGCGACCCCGCCCGCATGAGCGCCGCCCGGGCGGCCTCCTCGGTGCCGCGCCTGGCGGAACTCGCCCAGGGCCTGCTGGGCGGCTGCATCGCGGCGCTGGTGGAGGGCGACCCCGACCGCGCAACGGAACTGCACGGGACGTTCCGATCGCTGTCCGCCCTGCATTCCCGGGCCGTGCACTCGCTCATGGACGGCGTGGGCAGCGGGCAGGTCGAGGCGGCGGCCGGCGCCGGACTGGCCGCCATCGCGCTGCGCCTCGAACACATCGGCCGGGAGTCCCTGGAGGGCGCCACACAGGTGCGGCACTTCTACCTGCGCAACCACGTCGCCGAGGGTTGTTGACGGCGCCGCTGGAGGCGCACGCCCCGTCGTGCCCGTCCAACGCGCCCCGGGGATGCCCACTCGGGCACAGGCGCTATCCGCCCAGCTCGCGCCTCGCAAACTCCACGGCCCGGCGGAAGACGCGCAGGCCCTCCCCTACCTCCTTGAGCCCCTCGCGCGGCCAGCGCGGGTCCTGCAACGGCAGGCAGTGGCGTTCCGGGTGCGGCATCATCCCGACGATGCGCCCCGTCGGATCGCAGATGCCGGCGATGTCGTCCATCGACCCGTTGGGGTTCCAGGGATAGCCGCCGGCCGCGCCCTGCGCATCGGTGTAGCGGCAGACGATCTGCCCGTTGCGCCGCAGTTCGTCCAGCACCTCGGGGCGTTCGACGACGAACTTCCCCTCGGCGTGGGCCACCGGCAGGTAGAGGCGCTCGCCCGCCTCGAAGAGCGCACACCGGCTCTCGGGCGCCGTCAGGTAGGTCCACCGGTCTTCGAACGTGTGGGAATCGTTGGACGTCAGCGTCGCCTGCCGCCGCCACCGCTCCAGCCCGGGCAGCAGGCCGGTCTTGACGAGCACCTGGAAGCCGTTGCAGACCCCGAGTACGAGCTTGCCGGCCTTCAGGAACCGCTCCAGCGGCTCGCGCAGACCGGCCAGCAGCTCGTTCGCCAGCACCTGCCCGGCGCCCAGGTCGTCGCCGTAGCTGAACCCGCCGGGGATGGTCAGGACGTGATGCCGATCCAGCTCGGACGGATCGGCCCGCAGGGCGTTGACGTGCAGGGAGGTCGTGCGGGCGCCGGCCAGTTGAAACGCGAACTCCGTCTCCCGGTCGCAGTTGGTCCCGGCCGTTCGCAGAATGAGCACGTTGACGGGCATCGGATGGGCCTCGGTTGGGGTCTGGCGGCACCGCGCCGCACGTCACGGCGACGGACGCCATTCTAATGCGCCCGGGGCCGTTTGCCAACCGCCGCCGGTCACGGCCCGCCGACGGGCCCCACCTCCCCGTCGCCGTCCGCATCCACCCAGAAGGGGTTGGTCACCGCGACGCCCGGCGGCCCATCGGCCGTCATGCAGTAGAGGGCCGGCAGGGGCCGGGAGCCGCAGACGCGCACGACGAACCAGGAGTCCCGCGGGGCGTCGAGTTCCAGCAACCGGTCGGCCCGCAGGGCGGCCCCCTCGGGCGCCTCCAGCGTCAGGGTCTCCACCACGTCGCCGTTGCGGTAGATGAGCACCGAGCCGGCATCCATCCAGGGCGGGGCGTAGACGCGGAGGGCCAGCCGAACCGGCCGTCCGCCGCCGTCCACGACGCTGCCGATGGGCCGTTCGTTCATCATGGCTTCGATGAAGGGGCCGTTGCTCACCACGGCGTTGGGCGCGGACTTCAGTGCCCGCAGTGCCCCGGCCAGATCGCCGGCGGTGGGCTCGCCGTCGCCCGCCGGGCAGTGCAGGAACGTGCGCGCCGTCCCGCACGACGCCCCGCCCAGGTCGCGTGCGCCCGATCCGCCGGTCAGCGCCACACGACGGCCGGCGTTCAGCAGCGCGAACCAGTGGGACAGCGTTCCCTCCACACGGGCGGGGCCGCAGTCGGTCCGGAGTTCCACCGCGTCGAACGGCGCCCCGAACACCTCCGGCACACGGCGCTGCCTGAGCGGATCGTAGCCGCTCAGCGCGAAGCAGCCCGCCTCCGCATCGAGCGGATCGTCCACCTGGATCACGGCGTCGGGAAGCGCCCGGCGCAGCCGCCGCACGACCTCCACGGCGTCCGCCACCGCCGCGATGCCGTGCAGGTCGGCCGGAAGGGGCGTGCCCGGCTCGATCGGGTAGGCGCTGAAGGCCCCCACACCGTCGATGGCGACCCGCAGCCCGCGGATCAGGCGGCCGTCCCCCGCAGGGGCGCCCGGGAGAGGGACGGCCGGCCACACGGGGTCCGAGACGACGCCGGCCGCCAGGTCCTCGCCCGCGTTGGCCGCGGCGCGTTCCTCCGCCCGCAGGGGGCTGTCCGGACTGGCGTCGGTGTGCTGGCGGCAGTCGACGCTCACGTAGTCGCCCGGGTCCACGGCGCGGTCGACCGTCAGGGCCACGGGCACCGTCTCCCCGCACGCTGCCTGCACCCGCTGTGCGCCGCATCGGAACAACGGCCCCCGCGACGACACCACCATGGCGGTCGCCGGGGCGTCGGGGCCGACCGGCAGAAGCGGCAGGACGACCGCCCCGGCGCAGAACCCGACCGCCGGCGTCCAGGCGCCCACCGGGAACGGCGGGAGCCGCAGCAGCGGGGCCTCCGGGTCCGAAGGCGGATAGGCGGCCGTGCGCACGGCGGCCGGGAAGGCGAAGCCGTCCTCCAGCACCCGGGTCTGCACCGACACGGCGGCCGGCGGGGCCATGCAGATCGACTGCACGTGGGTGGTGCCGGCCGCGACGGTGACCGCCACGTGGCCCTCGGGGGGCCGTCCCGGCCCCCAGAACGCCACGTCGTAGCGTCCGGCCGGCAGGTCCAGCCCGGCCCGCCCGGCGGAGTCCGCCAGCAGGATCACGGGCGAGCCCCCCCCGGCGGGGGTCACCAGCGCCTCTCCGTCGGCGACCGGCCGGCCGCTGTCGCGATCGGCGATCTGCACCACGAAGCGCGCCCGCGCCGATTCGGCAAACGGATGGGCGGCCTGCCAGATCTGTTCGGCCCCGCCGACGGCAGCCGTCAGGAGGCGCTCGCACGTGCGCACCTCGCCGGGCGCGACGTCCAGGCGGGCGTAGCGCAGCTCGGACCGGCCCGCGCGGTGAACGCCCTCGATGGGCAACGCGCCCTCCACGTGGAGCCCCCAGCAGAAGTCGTCGATCAGCCAGGCCATCCAGCGGGAGGAACTCGACCGACCGGCCGGCATCAGCCCGGCGTCGGGCAGGAACCGCAGCGTCCGCCCGTGGTAGAGCGCATCGCCGACCGAGAGCGAACCGATCATCCTCTGGCCGGTGTTCCGGACCCTCGTGACGATCCTCAGGGCCGGGCTGTCGGGCTCCAGCACGTAGGAGGTCGAGACGGCCAGGGCCTCCCACCCCGGCACGCGGCCCTCGGCGACCACCACGGCGGCCGCGTGCAGGTCGCCGGGCTCCTCGATGTGCACCGCCTCGTAGACGGGCCGGCGCGCTGCGCCCTCGCCGATGAGGGCAACGAGCAGCCGCATCCGGTCCTCGCCGCCCTGCACGGCGGCGTCGATGACGTTCCCGGCGATCCGCCGCAGGCCGTCCCGGTCGTCGGCCGCGATCACGAAGCGCGCCAATGCGTTCTGCAGCACGAAGTCGCCCGGGCGCCCCTCGGCCCCGGGCCCGGCCGGCAGCGGCGACCAGTCCCCCGCGCGAAACGCCCGGCTCGTGCCGGCCATCTCCAGGAGGGGAGGATACCGCGTGGCCGCGTCGACCAGGCCGGGGTCGTCCAGGTACGCGCACCCCGCGCAGACGGCAACCACGGTGCAGACGAGCAGCAGCCTCCGCGACATGGCGCCCTCCTCGGCCCCCCCCGCAGCGGGTCCGGCGTTTCCCCCGACGCCCTGAGGATAGCGGCCTGGACGCCGACAGTCAAGCCGGCAGTCCCTGCCGGTCCGCGCCGGTCCGTGTGTCCGTGCCGGTCCGTGTGTCCGTGCCGGTCCGTGTGTCCGTGCCGGTCCGTGTGTCCGTGCCGGTCCGTGTGTCCGTGTCAGTCCGTGTGTCCGTGTCAGTCCGTGTCAGTCCGTGTGTCCGTGTTGCACCTCCGGGGCCGCTCTGGTAAGGTGGCAGCCGTACCCTTCTCGATCCAGGAGACCCGACATGACACTCGCCGACGTGCTGGCCGGCGTCAAGAGGACCATCAAACGAGATGACATCCGGGGCGTGTATGGGCACACGCTCGACGCGGACTTCGCCTATGCGCTGGGCCTGGCGGTGGCGGAGACCCTGGCGGCGTCCACAGCCGTGAAGCCGGTCAACGTGGTCATCGGCCACGACATGCGCCTGAGCGGCCCTGTGCTGGCCGCCTCCCTGGGGACCGGCCTCGAGGACGGCGGCTGCCGCCCCATCCACATGGGCCGCGCCGGCACGGAGTTGGTCGGCTTCCTGCCGGCCCGGTACGGCGACCTCATCGACGGCGGCGTCATGGTGACCGCCTCTCACAATCCCAAGGAGTACAACGGCTTCAAGCTCTACGGGCGCAGCGGCCTGACGCTGGCGCTGGCGGCGGCGACTCCGCCTCCCGCCCCCGCCGACCCGATCTCGCGCCTCGCCGCCGGCATCCGCAAGCGGCGCGTTCCGGACCGGCTGCGGTGGGACGAGTTCGCGCCGGACTACGTGCGCACCGTCCTGGAGCGGGCGGGCTGCGACCTGAACGCCGCCGGCACGCGTGCGCCGCTGCGCGTCGCCGTGGAGGCGGGCAACGGCATGGGCGGTCCCATCATGCAGGAGGTGGCCGCGGTGGCCCCGCAGTTCGAATGGACGTTCTCGAACGAGGTGCCCGACGGCAGCTTCCCCATCATCGTGCCCAACCCGCTCCAGGAGCGCTATCAGAGGATGCTCAGCGACCTGGTCGTCCGCACCGGCAGCGACGTGGGCTTCTGCCTCGACGGGGACGCCGACCGCCTGGCCGTCTGCGACGAACGCGGCCGGCCCCTGCCGCCGCCGATGGTCACGACGCTGATCGGCCGCCGGCTGCGCCGCCACCTCGGGGAGGAGGCGCGCATCGCGTTCAACCTGGCCACCAGTTGGGTCGTGCCGGACACGCTGGGCGACCGCCGCAACGTGCTCGGCGACTCCGGCACGCTGATGACGCCCGTCGGCTACGGCAAGATCAAACCGATCATGCACGCCGACCCGCGCATCGCGTTCGGCGCCGAGCACAGCGCGCATTACGTGTTCCGCGACTTCTGGTGCTCCGACAGCGGAATGATGGCCTGCGTGCTCATGCTCGAGACCGTCACCGACCTGCGCGCGGAAGGCACGCCGCTGTCGGCCGCGCTGGAGGGGTTCCGGAGCCGCTACCATGAGTCGGGCGAGATCAACTTCCAGCTCCCGGCGGACCGCCCCGGCGACGAGGTGATCGCACAGGCGGTGCGGCGGTTCCGCGACCGCGTGCGGCGGCTCTACGTGGTTGTGGACGACCGCGTACGCATGGTGGACGCCTACCCGCCCGACGGCGTAGAGCTGAGCGTCTCGGACGTCCGCGCCGAGGCGGACGACTGGTGGTTCTGCCTGCGTAAGAGCGGGACCGAAGCCGGCGCGGGCGACATCCTGAGGCTCTACGTGGAGGCCGACGGCGAGCCCGCCCTCATGGAGCAGATGCGCGACGCGCTGATCGAGCTGATCGGGCCGGAACTGCGCATGGCGTAGCGTCCGGCGCAGGGGCCGGCGTCCCGCATCCCGGAGAGACCCCATGGCCCTCAGACACCTGCCGGGGATCCTGAAACGCCTTCTCGGCGGGCCCGACGCCCCGCCCGACCCGCGGGCCGCGCTCGGACGTCGCGGGGAGCAGGCCGCCGCGCGCCTGCTCCGGCGCACGGGCTATCGCATCCTGGAGCGCAACTTCCGCACGCCTCGCGGCGAGATCGACCTGGTCGCCTTCCGCCGCGGCACGCTCGTGTTCGTCGAGGTCCGCTCGCAGACGCAGCCGGCCCCGTTCGACCCGATCTACACGATCACGCCGCAGAAGCAGGCACGCGTCGTGCGCGCGGCGCACGCCTACCTGGCCGGGCACGCAGGGCGGCACCCGGACACCGCCCTGCGGTTCGACGTCGTGACGGTCCTGTTCGCGCCGGACGGCGCCCGGCAGGAGATACGCCACGTCGAGGGCGCCTTCGAGGCCCGCATCCCCCGGCGCAGGTCCTCGTAGACGCAGGCCCGCTCGCAGCGGATGGCGCGCTGCAGCCCGTCGTCCCGGCCCTGCGCTCGCGGTCCGCAACGGGCTGCGGTGCGGTTTCGCTTGACGGACGAGTCTGCCGGCGTACGCTACATGGCACGCGCGCACACTGCCGCGCAACGCATTCGCAGGAGGCCCGGCAACGGCCGGAAGGGATCGGGAGGACAGCGACGATGGGATTTCGTTTCTTTCGCCGGGTGAAGATCGCCCCGGGTGTGCGGCTGAACATCGGCAAGACGGGCGTCACGCCCTCGTTCGGAGTGCGCGGCGCGCGTGTCACGCTGGGCCGCAAGGGCGCCCGGGCGACCGTGGGCCTGCCGGGCACGGGCCTGTCGTACACCCGGGTCTTCGGGACGAAACGCGCTCAGCGGTCCCGGCAGGCCCCCAAGGCGTCGCCGGCGCCGCAGCCGGAGAACAAACTCGACCTGAACTTCTTCCAGCGGCTGACCACGCCCAGGTCGGAGCGGGCGTTCGTCGACGGCTGCAAGGCGTATGTCGCCGGCGACGTCGACAAGGCCTCGGCGGAACTGCGCAGTGCGACGCACCTGGCCGACGCCTCGTTCCTGGCCGGTTTCCTGGCGATGCAGGCGGACCGCCTGGAGGAGGCCGCTGAGCACCTGCAGCGGGCGGAGACGCAGCACGCCTCGCTCGGCCGCCACTTCGAGAAGTACGGCCTGCAGATGGAGCTGGCGCTGTCGATCACCGAGTTCCTGGTCGCACACGTCCGGCCGTGCAGGCGCGGCGTCCTGCTGGGCCTCGCCGAGGTCTACCAGGCGCAGGACCGGGTGGAGGACGCCCTGGCCTGCCTCCAGCGGCTCCGGCGGGAGGCGCCGGAGGACGTCGTGGTCAGGGCATCGGTGGTCGAACTCATGCTGGAGGGCGCGCCCGGCGACAAGCGGCGGGCCCGGCAGGTCCTGGAGATCGCCGGCACCGTGGACAACGAGTCGTCCGCCCACGCCGCGCTGATGCTCTACAAGGCCCAGGCCCTGCGCACGCTGGGTCTGCACGCGGCCGCACGCGACCAGCTCACGGCCGCCGGCCGCAGGAGGAAGGACCGGGACGACGAGCTGCTGCGCGCCATCCGCTACGAGCGGGCGTGCGTCTACGAGGACCTGGGCCAGGCGGCCCAGGCCCGCCGGGAGTTCGAGAAGCTCTACGCCGAGGATCCGTCTCTGGAGGACGTCGCCGAACGCCTCGGCCTCTGACGCCCCCCCCACACACGGGTAGCCCCGCGCGTCCTCGCCCGTCGTGTCGTCCTGAGCGCCACTCAGGCGGCGCGAAGGACCTCGCCGCTGCCGGTGTGGCACAGCCGCTCTCGCCTGTGCATTCTTGCCTGCACGCAGGCCGTTCAGCCTCGGACCAACAGCCGAGGGCGGCCTGTCCACGCTCCCTCAGCGGGCTGAAAGGAGGCGGGAGCAGGCTCCGGGAGGATCCGCCCTGTGTCGGCTGCCTTCGTGAACTACCATGAAGCAGTGAGGGATCAAGCTACGGGGAGGTCAAAACGATGCGATGCTCCGGGGCCTGGCAGTACGTGCCGCAGGATGCCCTGTCGATCCTGACCATCCGACGGCAGGACGGTCTGCGGCTGGACCTGGAGGTGCGCGGGATCGCTCCCGAGGACCTGGTGGCGCCGCTTCAGACCCTACGCGATGCGTTCCTCTTCGTTCTGTGAGAGGTCCGGTCCCAGCATCGGCAGCCCCGGCTTGCGCACGCGCACGTGCAGGAAGTAGGCCACGACCTGCGCGTCCTGCACGGCGGGGCACCGCTCGACGACCTCGTCGCTCGGACGCGGCTCCTCCACGCGCTCCGGAACGAAGCCGGCGTCGATCAGCATGTTGAGCCACTGGCTCAGCGTTCGATGAAACACCGGCGTTTCGAAGTCCGGGATCCCCTTCTTCTCCTCGGCAGGCGCGGCCTGGAAGAGCCACCGGCTCACGCTACCCTCCAGGTTTCGAAAGTAGTCCCCCACCTCGATCGCGTAGGTCCTTCCGGCCTCGTCCCTCAGGTTGCGTCGGTGCGGCGTGTCGAAACACGGGTGCGTGATCGAGAACTGGAGGAAGCCGCCGGGCTTCAGGACCCGGAACGCCTCGGCCAGCGCCTTGTCCGTCTCGGGGACGTCCATCAGGCTGACGGTGGCGGCGGCGAAGTCGAACGCCTCGGCCGGGAACGGCAGTTCAAGGGCACTGGCCAGATGGTAGTCGATGCCCAGCGGCTCGGCTTCCTCCGCCTCCCGAGCATGCTGAATGAACCTCTCGGCGATGTCGATCGCGGTCATGCGGGCGCCGCGCTTCGCCATCAGGCGCGTGTTGTGGCCCTCGCCGCATCCGATGTCCAGGCCCACCAGGCCCGTGACGTCCGGCAACATCGCCATGAACGCCGGGGTGTTGAACTGGTCCCGGTAGACGTCCCAGCCGGCGCGCGCCAGGCGGGTCCAGCCGTCCGCGTTGCGGTTCCAGTATCGCCCGACCTCCCGATCGTCCATCGCCCTCTCCCGTTCACTCGGTCAGGAGGGGGCGGTCCTGCTCGTCGGCGATGCGCGCGATGAAGCCCCACGTGCCCTTCAGGTTCACGCACTTGACGACCAGCTTGTTCCAGCCCTTGCGCAGGCAGATGCCGTCGATCTGGTCGTCGTCCTGGATGATGGACCGGCTGCGTTCCGCCCAGGTGTGGATGAGCTGCCCGTTCAGCCAGACCTTCAGGTAGTCGTCCCCGCCCATGTAGAGGGTGTAGCCGGCCAGGTCCAGGTCGCTGTAGACGTGCGCAATCGCGTAGCCGACGGCGTAATCGGCGCGGCCGTAGACGGAGACCAGGTCGATGGTCTGGGGGAAGCGGCAGCCGGCCGGCGGCATGAACGGGCGCCACGTCAGCCCGAAGGCATCGGTGCCCGGCTCGCCCGCCACGAGGTCCGCCTCGCCACCCTCCACGAACCCGGCGTCGTCGATCACCGCCTGATGCTCCTCTCCCGCGTACTGCTCCCGCTCGAACGGCATGGGAGCCAGCAGCATCCACGTGCGCAGGTAGACGTCCGGGGGAAGCAGGTACGGAGGCTCCTGCAGGGGCTTGCCCAGGCGGTTCGGCGCCAGGATCTGGTCCTCGACGGCGGGCCCGGGCGTCATCTGCACCCGCGAGACGTGGACGCCGCGCTTGCCGGCGCCGCGGACGGCCGGCTCCAGGCCGCTCGCCTCCGGCCGCGAGTAGACGGAGCCGACCTCGTCGATCAACTGCAGGAAGCGGCGCCGGTTCTGTTCGCTCACGGGCGACCAGGCCGTCATCACCATGCCCCGGCATCCGGTCTGCAGGGCCAGGCGCTTCCACTGGTCCACGTCCTCGGCGCGCCGGCCCGGCGCAATCCAGGTCTCCAGGCCCTTCGCACGCAGATCGCGGACGCGCTGCGCGGCGCGCGGCTTCAGCGGCGTGTAGTCCCACACCACGTGCGTGATGTCGCCGGGGCACTCGTCCTCGGCGGCCAGGGTCTTCTCGACGCAGGCGAACATGCCGGCCGACAGATGCACGGTGTCGTTCCACATCACGGTCTGCAGGCCGCGCTCGGCCAGGCCCGCGTGCAGGGCGTTGACCGCCGCCACGTACTGCTCCGGCGTGCGGAGGAAGTCCTCGTCCATGCCGATGAAGAAGCGTTTCTCAGGCTGCAGGGCCTCGCGGACCTCGTCGATGAGTTCGAAGGCCCTGGCCCGGTAGGTCGCGTCGTCCGGCGGCTCATGGTGCGGGCGGAACCAGTAGTTGTGGTCGTGCCGCGGCGCCGCACTCTTGGAGAAGTTGAGCTTCGGCACCACCTCCATGCCGGCATCGCGCGCGGCGCCGGCCAGCGTCTGCACCGCGCTCATCGGCACCGAGTAATGGCGCTTCAGCTCGGGGAAGCCGCCGTAGGCGACCCCGTCCGCAAGGTCGATGATCAGCATGTTGAAGCCCGCTTCGCCGAGCGCCTTCACCACTTCGAGCCCGACCTTCAGGTCGAAGGGCCGCTCCTGCTCCTTCCGGTCGAACCACGCGGGGTCGTAGTGCGTGATGTGAATCAGATAGGCGCGAACGTCGATGCTCCTGCGATCAGCCATCGTCCTCTCCTCTTGAGCCGCGTGGCGGCCGCCCGGCCGGCCGCCCAACTCCGGGCGCGCAACAGGCCGCCGCGGCCCCCAACATACCATGGACGCGGCGCCTTCGCCACGTCGCAATGACATCGCCGCCGCAAATACCGCGTCCCGTGGCGCCGGGCGGGCACGGACGAGCCATGCCTGGAGGCGGGCGCGCGTGTTGACGGGCGCGGGGGCCGGCGGTAGACTGGCCCCATCATGATGGTGAAAGTGAAGATCTGCGGCATCACCAGCGCCACCGATGCGCTCATGGCCGCTGCGGCCGGAGCGGACGCGATCGGCTTCAACTTCTTCCCCGGCGGTCCCCGCTACATCGCCCCGCGCGACGTGGTGCCCATCCGCATGTCGCTGCCCCCGTTCCTGACGACCGTCGGCGTGTTCGTGGATGCGGAGGTCGACGCCGTGCGCCGGACCATGGAGGAGTGCGGGCTGGACTACGCCCAGCTCCACGGGCACGAGACCCCCGGCAAGGTCGGGCGTCTGCAGGACCTGCGCCTCATCAAAGCCATCCACCTGCGGAGCGAGGACGACCTGAGAATGCTGGAGAAGTACCCGGTCGCCGCCTACCTGCTGGACGCGTTCGTCCAGGGCGTGCCCGGGGGGACGGGCCGCGTCGTCGACTGGGACCTGGCCCGCACGGCCGCCAGCCGCGCCAAGGTGGTCCTGGCCGGCGGCCTGACGCCGGCCAACGTGGCGCTGGCGGTGGAGGCGGCCCGGCCGTTCGCCGTCGACGTGGCCAGCGGCGTCGAGGAGGCGCCCGGCGTGAAGTCCCGCCGGCTGGTGTCCGAGTTCATCCTCGCTGCCAAGAGCGTGGTGCTGTGAGCCCCGTCCCTGCCGACCGGATCGCCCGCGTTCGACAGACGCTCCGTCTGGCCGCCTGCGTCCTGCTGTCGGCCGCAGCGCTGGGCGCCGCGCCGGACGACGGCCTGTTGGCAGCGGCCGAACGCCTTCAGTCCCTGGCACCCGGGATCGCCGCCCAGACCGACCGGCTCGTGCGCGAGTGCCCCGACCTCTACGCCCTGGCCATGCTGAAGATCGAGAAGGCCCGGATCGCCATGTCCCGCCCCGGGCCATCCGCCGCCGCCCATCGCGAAGCGCACGGCTACCTGGCCGAGGCGCTGGCGCTCTGGGAGCCGCTGCTGGCCGGGGAACGCCCCGAGCTGCCCCCGCACGGCCTGGTCGAACGCGCCTACTTCGCCGAGAACGACCTCTCGGCTCAGCCCTACGTCGTGTTCGCCCCCGAGGGCTACGACGGCAGCGAGCCATACGGGCTGTTCGTCTTCCTTCACGGCTACTCGCCCGGCCTGGACAAGGCCAACTGGGTGGACCTGATGTACTCCCCGGCCAAGGAGACGCTGGCGCGCGAGACGCGCTGCCTGGTGATGCTGCCCTTCGCGCGCGGCAACACGGACTTCCAGGGGGCCGGCGAGGACGACGTGCTGCGGGCCATCGGCGAGGTCAAGCGCAACTACAACGTCGACGAAGACCGCGTGTTCCTCAGCGGCATCTCCATGGGCGGCATGGGAGTCTGGACGATCGGCGCGCACAATCCGCACCTGTTCGCCGCGCTGATCCCCATCGCGAGCCGCGGGGACTTCTACATGTGGAAGGGCATCGAGCGCGGCAGCCTGCCCGCCTGGAAGGCCAGGCTGGCCGACGGCGAGTTCGGCGCGGAACTGCTGCCCAACTTCACGCACCTGCCCTGCGTGATCGTGCACGGCACCGACGACTGGGTGATGCCCATGCGGCAGTCCGAGCGCATGCACGCGCTGCTGGAGGCCGCCGGCGTGCAGTCCACGCTGGTGAAGGTCGAAGGGGCCACGCACTACACCTGGGCCGACCTGCTGTTGGCCCCCGAGGTGATCGAATGCCTCAAGGGCGCCCGCCGCCGCGCCGACCCGCGCAGGGTCGCCTTTCGCACCTTCACCCTCAAGCATGCACGCGCCTACTGGGCCGAGGTGACGGCCATCGAGGACTGGAGCCGCCCCGCCGAAGTGGAGTGCGAGCTGGACGCCGCCGGCCAGGCGCTGAACGTCCGCACCGGCAACGTGGCCGGCCTGCGCCTGCAGCCGCCGGCGCCTCAGCGCGCCGCCCACGGACGCATGGACGTGACCTGGAACGGGCAGAAGGTCCAGCCGCGCCTCGCACAGGACGGCCGCATCGAACTCGGCGCCCCGACCGGTGGGGAGCAGAAGCGCCCGGGACTGTGCGGCCCGATCCGCGAGGCCTACGCCGCGCCGTTCCGGATCGTCCTGCCCGCCGACCCGGAGGCGCCCGCGCACGCGGCGGCGCTGCAGACGGCCCGGGACTGGCTGTACTTCGCGCAGGACCCGCCGCCGCTTGTCCCTGCCGGCGCGGTCACCGACGAGATGATGGGTGAGTGCAACCTGGTCCTGTTCGGTCCGCCGGAGGAGAACGAACTGGTGGCCCGCATCGCCCCCCACCTGCCGATCGGGCTGGGCGAGGGGCGCTACCTGATCGACGGCCGCTCCTACGACGCAGCGCACTACGGGCTGTGCGTCGTCCACCCGAACCCCCTGGCCCCGGAGCGCCTGGTGGTCATCCACGTCGGCCCGGCGTGGGGCAGCGGGCTGGCACCCAACCACAAGTACGACATGCTGCCGGACTTCGTGGTCTTCACGCCCGAGACGGACCGCGACGGCACGGACTCCAACCGCGCCGTCTGCGCCGGCTTCTTCGACCAGCACTGGCGGGTCAGCGCGTCCTCCACCTGGCACGCCCCGGAGCCGTAGCCCCCCGGCTCAGTGCGCCACGCCCTGGAAACGCGACTCGCGGATGACGGTCACCACGATCTCGCCCGGGTACTGCAGCTCGTCCTCGATCTCGTGGGCGATGTCCTGCGAGAGGCGCGCGGCCGACTGGTCGGTGACCTTCTTGGCGTCGACCAGGATCCGCACCTCGCGCCCCGCCTGGATGGCGAACGCGCGCTGCACGCCGCCGTGCTGGGTCGCCAGGTTCTCCAGCCGCTCCAGCCGCTTGATGTAGCGTTCCAGGGTCTCGCGCCGCGCCCCCGGCCGGCTGGCACTGATGGCGTCGGCGGCCATCACCAGGCCCGCGTAGAGCGACTGCGGCGCCTCCTCCTCGTGGTGGGCGGCGATGGCGTTGACGACGACGTTCGACTCCTTGCGGCGCTTGGCCTCCTCGGCGCCCAGGGCGGCGTGCGAGCCTTCGTGGTGCTGGTCCATGGCCTTGCCGATGTCGTGCAGCAGGCCGCACCGGCGGGCAAGGGTCACGTCCAGGCTCAGTTCGGCCGCCATCAGCCCGGCCAGCTCGCAAACCTGCCGGGAATGGTCCAGCACGTTCTGGCCGAAGCTGGTGCGGAACCGCAGCCGGCCCAGCAGACGCTTGAGGGGCTCGGCGATGTTCGCCACGTCCAGTTCGTAGCAGACCTCCTCGCCGGTCTCGTTGATGATCCGCTCCACGTCCGCCTGGGCCTGGGTCACCACCTCCTCGATGCGCCCCGGATGGATGCGACCGTCGGCCACCAGCCGCTGCATGGCCAGACGCGCGGCCTCGCGCCGGACGCTGTCGAAGCTGCTCAGGACGACCACGCCCGGGGTATCGTCCACGATCACGTCCACGCCGACCGCCTTCTCGAAGGAGCGGATGTTCCGCCCCTCGCGGCCGATGATGCGCCCCTTGATGTCGTCGCTGGGCAGTTCGACGGTGCAGACGGTGGCCTCGCCGGTCGTCTCCGCCGCGCAACGCTCGATCGCCTCGACGACGACGCGCTGCGCCTCGGCCTTGGCCTTGCGCTGGGCTCGCCCGATCAGGTCGTTGACCATGTCGGTGGCTTCGCTCTCCACCTCCTTCTGGAGGCTCTCGAGCAGGATGCGCTTGGCCTCCTCGGCCGACAGGCGGCTGATCCGGTGCAACTCCTCCCGCATCTGCTCTTCCTGGCGGCGGAGCTTCTCCTCCAGCTCGGTCAGCTCGCGGCGCTTCTCGGCCACGTTCTTCTCGCCCGTCTCCAGGAACTTCTCCTTCTTGCCCAGGAGCAGTTCCTTCTCGTCAAGCCCGTCCTCGCGCTTGTCCAGGCGCCGTTCGGTCTGGCGCAGCTCGTTGCGGGTCTGTCGGACCTCGCCCTCGAACTCCTCGCGGCGCTGCACGATCTCCTGGCGCGCCTCCAGCTCCATCTCGTGCCGGATCCGCTCGGCGTCCGCGTGGGCGTCCTCCAGGATCCGCGCACGCACCTGCAAGGCGCCCTTCTCGGCCAGCTTGCTCACGAAGTGACAGATCAGGTAGCCGGCGACGGCTGCCCCCGCAAGACCCGCAATCATGGCCTGAATTTGGATTTCCGCAAACACTGCTCCCTCCGGCTCCCGTTCGGGAGGCCCCAGATCCGATCCGACCGGAGGGACGCCGCCGGCAGACACGCGGAGGAAAACATGCTGCGACAACGGTACCGGACGGCACCCTCACCGCAGCGCGGAAAGAACCGGAAGAGACCGACCCAACAGGCAGGCGCACGCACCCACACCGGGCGCACACGCTGCCCGTCGCAACGCTGCAATCCTCTCGCCTGAACCCAACTGCCCCACAACCGCAGGGTGGGGAAGCACCGCACACGCCAACCGCCTGTGCTCGACACGGCCTGACGCCACGTCGTGCAAGCCAGCCACGGTGCCCTCCCGCGATGACCCGGCGCGAACAGTCCACATCATCCAGGGAACGCAAGCCGCCTGACCTACGGCGGCGAAATTGCAGCAAGAGTCGGTAAGGCCCTCCGGTCCCACGACCCGTCGCCTTCCTGCCGACGGACGGCCTGACGGCTCCGCCCGCCTGCCGACTCCACGCCCATCCGAAGCAGACCAGACCTGCTCTATGCTATCGCTGCAGCCGGCGTCCCGCCTCTCCAGACGGCGGGGCCCCGAAACCGCGCCGCCGACTGAGCCAAAGCTCGCGAGACGCCCGAGCAGCGGACCATTCTGTTCCGTTCCGTCCCTGGCTCAGCCGGTCCCGGCGTACAGCGGGAACCCGCCTGAACAGCGATTATCGTGCATGGCCGGCGGCATGTCAAGACGGCAGGAGCGCTCCTTGCGCGGCAACGCCTCAGAAGGGCGGCAGAGGCCCGCCGGAGCCCCTGGCGGGGAAAAAGAAAAAGCCGCCCGTCGGGGCGGCGCGGGCGGCGCGGGCGGCGTGGGGGCCGGCGATCGACGCCGCCGGCCCCCGGGCCGGTACATGAAAATGCCCGGCGACGACCTACTTTCTCGGTCCACAAGGGGCCAATATCATCGGCGCGGGAGGCTTAACGACCGTGTTCGGGATGGGAACGGGTGTGGCCCTTCCGCTATGATCACCGGGCAATGCGAAGTCGTGAACAGGATTGGTCAGTGGCTCGTCACACGAACGTCGAGAAAGGCACTGCCGAATATGTGTCTGCCGTTCGGCAGATTAGTACCGGTCAGCTGAGTGCCTTTATGTATACGCACTTACACCTCCGGCCTATCAACCTCGTAGTCTTCAAGGTGCCTTATTCCCTCAAGGGGACCGGATGGTTCATCTTGGAGACAGCTTCCCGCTTAGAAGCTTTCAGCGGTTATCCTTTACGAACATAGCTACCCAGCGATGCCCTTAGCAGGACAACTGGCGCACCAGAGGTTCGCTCACCCCAATCCTCTCGTACTAGGGGCAACACTCCTCAACCATCCAACGCCCACGGCAGATAGGGACCGACCTGGCTCACGCCGGTCTAAACCCAGCTCGCGTACCGCTTTAATCCGTGAACTCCGGAACCCTTGGGACCTTCTACAGCCCCAGGATGCGATGGGCCGACATCGAGGTGCCAAACCTCCCCGTCGCTATGTTCGCTTGGGAGAGATCAGCCTGTTATCCCCGGGGTACCTTTTATCCGTTGAGCAACGGCCCTTCCACACAGAACCGCTGGATCACTAAGCCCTGCTTTCGCATCTGCTTGACGCGTAGGTCTCGCAGTTAAGCTCTCTTATGCCCTTACACTCGACGTGCGATTGCCGACCGCACTGAGAGAACCTTTGGGCTCCTCCGTTACTCTTTGGCAGGAGACCGCCCCAGCCAAACTGCCCACAAAGCAGTGTCCTCCGCCCGGCTTCACGGGTCGGAGTTAGGATTCTAACAAAACAAGGGTGGTATTCCACTGGTGGCTCCGCCCCTCCTGGCGAAGGGACTTCACAGCCTCCCACCTATTCTACACATGCCCTGCCAAAACCCACTGCCATGCTGCAGTAAAGGTCCCGGGGTCTTCCCGTCTTGCCGCGGGAACGTGGCGTCTGCACCACGACCACAATTTCGCCGAGTCCGTCGTTGAGACAGTGCCCAAGTCGTTACGCGATTCATGCACGTCGCCAGTTAGGCGACAAGGAATTTCGCTACCTTAGGACTCTCATAGTTAGAGCCGCCATTCACCATAGCTTTGGTCGAGAGCTTCTCCCGCCGAAGCGGAATAACCCCCTTCCTTGACTTTATGGCATCGAGCACGCGTCAGTCTGTATACGTAGGCTTGCGCCTTGGCACAGACCTGTGTTTTTAGTAAACAGTCGCCCGGGCCTCTTCGCTGCGGCCCCCCGAGCGGCACTTCTAAGAAGATGCCGGCTCGGGAGGCGGTCCATATCCCTAAGTTACGGACCGTTTTTGCCGAGTTCCTTAACGACGGTTCTCTCGAGCGCCTGAGGATACTCTCCTCACCCACCAGTGTTGGTTATCGGTACGGGCGCAAGTAGCCCCTGCCTGGCGCTTTTCTCGGCGATCTGCTCGGCCACATTCGGGCAAAGCCCGTCTGACCATGTCTGATTGATCGTGCAGCTCTGCAAGACCGCGTCGACCAGGCAGCTGTCGCGACTACCAGCGGTGCAGGAATATTAACCTGCTGTCCATCGGCTACGCCTTTCGACCTCGCCTTAGGTCCCGACTAACCCTGGGAGGAATTCCCTTGCCCAGGAAACCTTGGGTTTGCGGCGAGGGAGCTTCTCACTCCCTTTCACGCTACTCATGCCGGCATTCTCACCTGTATGCGGTCCAGCGCTCCTTGCGGTACACCTTCAACCCTGCATACAGCGCTCTCCTACCGCCCTGCGTGCACCCGTGGGCACACACAAGACCCGTAGCGTCGGCAGTACGCTTGAGTCCCGTTGATTTTCGGCGCAGAGAAGCTCGACCAGTAAGGAGTTACCCACTTTTCAAATGATGGCTCCTTCTAAGCCAACATCCTGGCTGTCTTCGCTTCCCCACTTCCTTGGATACACTTAGCGTACTTCAGGGGCCTTAGCTGACGGTCTGGGCTGTTTCCCTCTTGACCACGAGGCTTATCCCCCGTAGTCTGACTCCCCTGCTCTAAGACGACGGTATTCGGAGTTTGATTCGAGTGGGTAGCCTGGTGGGCCCCCGAATCGATTCAGTGCTCTACCCCCGCCGTCGAACACAGGAGGCTAGCCCTAAAGCTATTTCGGAGAGAACGAGATATCCCCGGGTTTGATTAGCCTTTTACTCCTATCCACAGCTCATCGCCCAATTTTGCATCATTGGTGCGTTCGGACCTCCACGACCTGTTACGGTCGCTTCATCCTGGCCATGGATAGATCACCCGACTTCGCGTCTAGGCCGTGCTACCTGGTCGCGCTATTCACACTCGGTTTCCCTGCGGCTCCGTGCCTGAGGCACTTAACCTGCGCAACACAGCCTAACTCGCCGGCTCATTCTCCAAAAGGCACGCCGTCACACGGGAGTGCGGCATTCGCCGCCTCCACAGTGCTCCGACTGCTTGTAGGTGCAGGGTTTCAGTACTTTTCACTTCCCTCGACGGGATGCTTTTCATCAACGTGCTCGCGCCGCTTCTTTGCTATCGGTCGCCAACGAGTACTTAGCCTTGGGAGGTGGTCCTCCCCGCTTCACGCCGGGTTCCACGTGTCCGACGCTACTCGGGTACCATCTGGCCGCACGGTGGCTTTTTCCGTTACAGGGCTTTCACCTTCTCTGGCCGGGCTTTCCAGTCCCGTTCGCGTAAAGCTGCCGTCCGGCTTTGTCGATGGCCCCACAACCCCCCCCGCGCCCGAAAGCACGGAGGGTTTGGGCTGATCCCCGTTCGCTCGCCGCTACTGAGGGAGTCGCTGTTGCTTTCTCTTCCTGGGGTTACTGAGATGTTTCACTTCGCCCCGTTCGCCTCCCGGCCCTATAACCCACCCGAAGGCGGGCCTTCAGACAGGGATGATGCCGCTTCCACGGCATCGGGTTGCCCCATTGGGAAATCCCGGGATCTAAGCCTGTTCGGCGGCTCCTCCGGGCTTATCGCAGCCTACCACGTCCTTCATCGCCTGTTGGCGCCAAGACATCCACCCTACACCCTTGTTAGCATGACACTCGACAGTGCCGTTCTCGGCGTTCGTGGTGACATCCACCACTGACGCCAATCCTATTCACTTTTCAAAGAGCGCAGCAGCCCGACGATCCGACGGGCCGCTCCATTCGTGTCTCTCGAAGGCGACTGCGCCGCGCACCGGAGCCCCTCGGCCCCGCACTCGACATTGCTGGTGGAGATGACCGGGATCGAACCGGCAACCTCCGGCTTGCAAAGCCGGCGCTCTCCCAGTTGAGCTACATCCCCGCGCGCGCACCGCACGTCCTCCAATGCGGTGCCTCTGGGTCGCCCTGGTGGGCCTAAGTGGACTTGAACCACTGACCTCGCCCTTATCAGGGGCGCGCTCTGGCCAACTGAGCTATAGGCCCGCATGTATAGAGAGGGAGACGGAGTCGGCGGGCGAAGCCGCCGGAAAGCCTGGTGAGTTCGACGCCGCAAGCCCAAAGGCGTTCGGGCCGAGACGATGTCTTCTGTAAGGCCTTTCCCCGTTGCCCGGACGCAGGAACGCGTCCTTTGATGGGGCAGCGGGCGGACAGTGATGTCCTTAGAAAGGAGGTGATCCAGCCGCAGGTTCTCCTACGGCTACCTTGTTACGACTTAATCCCAGTTGCCGGTTTCACGGTGGGCGCGACCCCCCCACCCGAAGGCAGGTTAGGTCCACGACTTCGCGTGCCCCCAGCTCCCATGATTTGACGGGCGGTGTGTACAACCCTCGGGCACATATTCACCGCGGCGTGGCTGATCCGCGATTACTAGCGATTCCTACATTCACGGGGGCGAATTGCAGCCCCCGATCCGTACTGGGACCGGTTTTTAGAGCTTCGCTTCACCTTGCGGCTTCGCTTCCCTTTGTACCGGCCATTGTAGCATGCGTCCAGCCCAGGACATAAGGGCCATGAGGACTTGACGTCATCCCCGCCTTCCTCCGGTTTGACGCCGGCGGTCTCCATAGAGTCCTCGGCATGACCCGTTAGCAACTATGGACAGGGGTTTCGCTCGTTATAGGACTTAACCCAACATCTCACGACACGAGCTGACGACAGCCATGCAGCACCTGTGCAAGCTCCCAGGAAACCTGGGTCCTCGCCCTTTCGGGTCCGTACCACTTGCATGTCAAGCCCTGGTAAGGTTCCTCGCGTTGCCTCGAATTAAGGCGCGTGCTCCACCGCTTGTGCGAGGGCCCGTCAATTACTTTGAGTTTTAGCCTTGCGGCCGTACTACCCAGGCGGGGCACTTAACGCGTTAGCTCCGGCAGTGAAGTTGCCCCCACTACCAAGTGCCCATCGTTTACGGCCAGGACTACCGGGGTATCTAATCCCGTTTGCTCCCCTGGCTTTCGCACCTCAGCGTCAGCAACGGCCCAGAGAATCGCTTTCGCCACCGGCGTTCCTCCTGATATCTACGCATATCACCGCTCCACCAGGAGTTCCACTCTCCCCTACCGTGCTCCAGTCTGGCAGTTTTGGACGTCCCCGCCCGGTTGAGCCGGACGATTCCACACCCAACTTGCCCGACCGCCTACGCGCGCTTTACGCCCAGTAATTCCGAACAACGCTCGCCATGTCCGTGTTACCGCGGCTGCTGGCACGGACTTAGCCATGGCTTCCTTTGGGGCCTTCGTCAACCGCATGCCTTTCAGCACACGGACTTCTTAACCCCTGACAGGAGTTTACAACCCGAAGGCATTCTTCCTCCACGCAGCGTCGCTGCATCAGGCTTGCGCCCATTGTGCAATATTCCTCACTGCAGCGCCCCGTAGGGCTCTGGGCAGTGTCTCAGTCCCAGTGTGGCCGGCCACGCTCTCACGCCGGCTACCCGTCGTCGCCTTGGTGGGCCGTTACCCCGCCAACAAGCTGATAGGACGCGGGCACCTCTCCGGGCAACCGAAGGGACAAGTCCCAACGGCCTTTGAACACAACGGCTACCTGCTTACGAGTAAGAAGGTGCCATCGCATCGTCATGCGGTATTAGCGGCGCTTTCGCCGAAGGGTCCGCTCAAGGCGGACCGCCGTTATCCCACTCCCGGAGGTAGCTGACCCACGCGTTACTCACCCTTCCGCCGCTTTACTCCCCCGCCGAAGCGGAGTTTCTCGCTCGACTTGCATGTGTAAGGCACGCTGCCAGCGTTCGTTCTGAGCCAGTATCATACCCTTCGAGAGGTTTCTACTCCTTACCTCGTGCGTGCTCGCAAGCGATCACGCATAGGGTTCGTCCCGACTCTCCCGTCCGTTCGGTCTTACAACATCGAGCCGCAGGCTTCAGGCGGCTTCGCTTGCCGCCTCCGTCTCCGGTCTGTCAAAGAGCATACGTCTCGAATCTACTTCTGTATTCTACCGCCTCGCCCGCCGTCCGTCAAGCGCGCTCGACGTCTTTCAACACGGAGTCCGCCGCGTCGAAGGAGTCGAGGGACGCCCCGCGCACGAGACGCCCGCGCCCGAAACGCCTCGGGCAAGGACCTGAAGGCACCGACGTGACATCCGTTCGGCGTCTTCATGCTGCTCAGTATATGCGCGCCGCCCGGCCGTGTCAAGCGCCCGCAAAGAAAACTCCCGTTTTCTCCCGAACACCCCCCCGGCGCGCCGAGTCCGGCCCCGCACAGCACCCGGATCCGGGCGCCGCCGGGCCGTCTCGCCGTCCGGGCCGGCCGTTCCGACTGCTTGTCAATGAACGGCATTGTATCCGGTCCCCCCCCCTTGCGCCAGTGAATCGGAGGAATCCCGCGGCACGCCGCGCCAACGACGCCCCGCCCCGCCCCTTCGCTGGGCAGGCACGGCCGTTTCGCCCGCCCTGGCGGGCACGCGCCCGGCCGTGCAGGTTCCCGCCGGACGGCGCGGCCCTGCGTGCACGCGTCGCCCCCTTTGATGGCGCCGGGCCGAATATCAGGGATTCCCTCATCGTATCTACCGTGATTCCCGTCTTGTGGCGCCACGGGCGTCCCGTTACCTTATGCACGCTGCCCGGATGAAGGCCGGGCCGACCGTGAGAACGGCTGGGCGACTGAACAAACCAGCCCGGTGCCCCACTAACTGGGCAAGCTCGCAGGATGCGCCGGAGATGCGCGGGCGGAGGCATCTTCTCACGGGGGCGCGTGGCGCGGAACGTCATTTGCGTTGCTGCGTCGTGCCACCACGGAGGGAAGTGGACAATGAAGAGAACGAAGAGGGACAACGTGAGCAAGAAAGCGATTGAGCGGAGCCTCCAGGACCTCGAGAAGCGTCTGAAGGACGAACTCCACCAACACCTGGGCAAGCTCCGGAACGTCTCCGGCGGCCAACCGTCGGAGCTTCTGGACATCGTGGCCGAGGGGGAGCTGGACTTCATGTCGGCCCGCTCGGCCGAGGCCGGCTCGACCACCATCGCGGAGGTCCGGCTGGCCTTGGAGAAGCTCCGTCAGGGCACATACGGCGTCTGCGACGACTGCGGACGGCAGATCGCGCCCCGGCGCCTCAAGGCCAGGCCGTTCGCCACGCTCTGCCTGTCCTGCAAGGAACAGCAGGAGCGCATGGGATACAGCTCTCACGCGACCGCGGTGCCCGTGCGCACGGGCGCCGTCGCCGTAAGCCTCACGGGCGAGGACCTGCACGAGAGCGAGGAAGGCGGCTCGGACCTGCTGCGCGACATCGAGGACCTCGAGGTCAACGAGATGTTCTGACCGCAGCAACGCTCACCCCGGGGGCGCACGTCCGTGCGCCCCCGTTTTTTCTTTCGGGGCACCCGCCGCCTGCCAGAACGGCCCGTCACCTGCCGTTCTGGCCGCCCTCCCGTCCGGCAGCGCGACATGCCTGCGGGAGAGGACGCCGGCCGAACGTAACCCATTGCGCGCCAGAGTAACCGCCCGGGTTACGCCCGGCACCCGCAATCCCGCACGGCCCGCAGAAAGCAGGCGGCCGGGCGGAACCACTCGGTCCCGCCCGGCCGCTGATCGGCGATGGTGACCCCACGGGGAATCGAACCCCGGTTGTCGGATCGAAAATCCGGTGTCCTCTCCGCTGGACGATGGGGCCATGGGATACGGCGCGACCGCGCCGCATGAGGGCATTATACCATCCCGCCCGCCCGGTTCAAACGCAAAGCCCCCCCGCCGGGCACCCCTGCCGAGGGCAGGCGGCGCGCGGCACACCCGTGAGCAGCCCGCTCACCTCCACTTCCAGCAACTGCCGGCTCCCGTCCTGCAGAAGGCCCACCCGACGGCCCACCTCCACGCGCACCCGGCGCTCCGCCGTGCCGAAGCGCTCTGCGCGAGCGAGCACCAGGTCCACCACGCGGCGGCGGGCCATCCGTTCGGCCTCGTCCAGCCGCCCGAATTCGTGCCGTCCTTCGGACTCGTGCACCACGTAGGTGCCCTCCGGACCGGGACGTACGCGCACGGTCTCGCGCACGATGACCCGGCTGACGGCCGCCCCGACGGCGCCGGCCACCTCGGCATGCTCCGGGACACGCGGCGTCGTGCCCAGGCGCCGGCACGCGCCGGGCAGGAAGGCCCCCACCGGCGCCCCGATGCCGATCACGGGCCGGCGCTGCTCCCAGCGGAGCCGGAACGCTTCGCTCCCCCCCGATTCGCCGAGCCCGCCCAGGACCGCCTCGGCCGCCTCGATCGCCCCGGCCTCGTGCCCGGCGTCGCTCAGTTCGCACCGCACGACGGCCAGCGCGAGCCGGCGTTCGGCCTCCCGGCGGATCCGTTCGGCCGCCTCCACCGCCGACACGCCCATGAGCGCCCCGAAGGCCTCCAGTCCCCGCCGCGCGCACTCCTCGTCATACGCCCGGTAGACGCCCAGGACGTGCAGCGCGTCGGTGGGCGTCACACCCGCGCGGCGCACCAGGCCCGCGCGCTCCAGGCGGGCCGTCCGGAGGAGTTCCGGCGCCGTGAGCGCGCAGGCGGCGGCCAGATCCTCCCGACTGCGCGGGCGCTCGGCCAGGCGCGCAACGATCGCCTCCTCCTGCGCGTCCAGCCGATGCCCCTGCGCCGAACCGGCCAGGACGTAGAACTCGGGCAGGCCCGTCCGGCCGGCGGCATCAAGCGCGCCGGACCCGGCCAGCAACTCGGCGGCCACCTGCGGCCACTGCGCGCCCAGGCTGCACAGCGGCACGACGCGCTCGGGCCCCAGCCGCACGCGCCCGCCCGCGGCGGGCCGCACGGCGCTGTCGCCGCCCAGCCCCGCCGTCCGGATGTCGGCGGCGGCCACGCTCGTGCGCTGCCCGCCGACGCGCGCTCCCTCGGCGCTCAGGCGCAGGATGCCGTCGGACAGCGCGGCGACGTCGGTCGTGGTGCCGCCCATGTCGAGCACCAGCGCGTCGGTGCTCCCGGTCAGGAAGCGCGCCCCGGCGGCGCTGGCCGCCGGCCCGCTCAGCACCGTTTCGATGGCGCGCTCGCGGGCGGCATCGGCGCCCATCACGCCACCGTCTCCGCGCACGACGAACAGCGGCCCGCCGATCCCCGCCTCCCTCAGCACGGCGCGGGCGGACGCGATCAGGCCGTCGATCACCGGCAGCAGGCGGGCGTTCAGGACGGCCGTACGGGCGCGCGCCGCGAAGTCCAGGCGGTCCGACAGCTCATGGCCGCACACGACGGGCAGGGGGAAGCGCGCGCGCAGGAGGCGTTTGACCTGCTGCTCGTGCAGGGGGTTGCGCACGGCCGCGTAGCCGCTGACGGCGAACGCCGCCGCGCCCCGCTCCACAAGTTCCTCGGCCGCACCGAGCACCTCGGCCTCGTCCACGGCCTGCTCGGGCTCGCCGTGGATGTTCATCCGGGCCCCCAGGCAGCGCACCAGTGGTGCGCGCACCATCTGTGGGTGCACGCGCTCGGCGTGCCCCTCGTGGTACGGCATCAGCAGCAGACCCACGGGCCACCCGCGCTCCTCGACGATGGCGTTCGTGGCCAGCGTGGTGGAGAGGCAGGTGTAGCCGACGCGCCGGCGGTGGCCGGGGTCCAGGGCCGCCAGCGCGTTGCGTATGCCGATCGTGGGGTCATCGTGCGTCGTGGGCGCCTTCGCCGTGCCGAGGATGCGGCCGGTGGCGAACTCCATGAGCGCGACGTCCGTGAACGTGCCGCCGGCGTCGATCCCGAGCCCGACCTCCGCCTCCGGCTCCCCGGCCGGCGCATCGCCCTCCCAGAACGTGCCCGTCGCGGCCGCCGGCCCGGCCGGGTCGGCCGGCCCGGCCGGGTCGGACGCGCCCGCCTCCCGTGCAAGCGGCACGGCCGCCAGGACGCGCTCGTCGTTCGTGGCGACGGTCAGGCTCCCCGGCGGGGCGACGAGGAAGCGTTCCTCGTCCCATTCGCCCCCCGCAAGGGCCTCCAGGAGCGCCAGACTGCCCTCCAGGCGCTCGTAATCCCAGCCGGCCGCGCTCGCCACGGCGCGCGTCGCCTGCTCCTGCTCGTCGGTCACGAATCCGTGGTCGATCAGCGCCGCCCGCCGGTAGTTGCGCCGCCAACTCTCCAGGAACTCGACGATGTACCGTGCGTTGTCCTCCCCGTGCCGCTCCCTGAACTCCGCGAAGTGCGGGTGCCGCGTCGGGTCAAACCGCCGCGCGGCCGCCATGCGCACGTGGTCCGGGTGGGCCTTGTAGCGGTGCCAGCCGGTGGTGAAGTAGAACGTGCCCGGATGCCGCGTGAACTGCTCGGCGTATGCGCGCGCGCTCCCAAGGAAGAGCGAGATGCAGTCGTGCACGCGGGGGATGACCAGCGGCACCCCGCGCGCGATCAGCCCGGCCGTCCCGCGCCCACAGAGCCCGTAGCCCAGGCAGACGGCATCGCAGCCGCCGCGCGCGGCGCGGTCGATCGCCTCCTGCGCCTGCAGCCGCAGCCGGTCGGGCGCCGCGTGCAGCCCCGCGTCGAGCAGGACCAGCTTGATGTCGTGGGGCGAACGTGCGGCGACGGCGTGCAGTTCGTCCTCGAGGACGCCGCACGCGATGACCTGCAACCGGAGGGGTTTCATCATTGTGGAAATGCATTCACGAAGAGTGGAAGAGCATCTGCAGAGGTCCATAATATGCCCGATTCCCGCGCTCGACAAGGCGAGACGCAAGATGGGAGAATCTCGTGGAACTTCCGTTGTCCAAACGACGTCGAATGCCGTAGATTGACCATCAGCCGTTGCGCGCCGCTGCGCGCATCCGCCGGGGAACACTCGCATGAGGAGTCGCCGATGCGTCGCCGGATACCGCCGAAGGGGATCGCCGTCGCCGGACTGCTCGCCGTCGTCGCCCTGACCTGCCTGCACGCCGCCCCGGCCGCGCCGCCGTCCATGGCCGACGCCGACCGGCTGTTCGAGCAGAAGAACTACGCGGAGGCGGCCGACGCCTACGGCGCACTCGTGGCGGCCGGGGGCGCCGACTGGCATCTGGCCGCCGAGCGGGTCATCATGAGCCGGCTGCGGCTGCAGTCGTACGACGAAGCGATCACAGCCGCCGAGGACTACGTGGTGCGCACGGCGGGCATGCGCCTGGAGCCGCACGCTGAGCGCCTGGCCGGCCACCTCTACATGCTCCTCCCCCACTGGGGCACGCGCGCGGGCGGGGAGTTCTACCGCGGCGAGCACCGCCAGGGCACCTTCCTCCAGAGCCATCAGCACGACAAGCGCCTCGCCGTCGCGCACATGGAACGGGCGCGCGATCTGTATGCGCAGCATGACGACGGGACCGACCCGGCCTGGCGCGAGGAGCGGATCGAGTGCCTCTTCGATCTGGTCAGCCTGCTCTCGCAGTTCTCGATCTACGACGACCAGCCGCAGTACTGGCATCGCTGGTGGGGCGAACGCGACGGCTTCCTGGCCGTGACGGCCGGGGAAGACGATTTCGATGAGGGCTACAGTTACGGGGACATGCACCGGAAGCGCCCGATCGGGCTCCGGATCGGGCCGGACGGCGAGCCGGTCTTCCCTTCCCTGCCCAAGGACTACACCGACCAGACGCCGGCCGACCAGAAGATGCTCTACCTCCTGGACGAGGTGCGCAGGCTCGACCGGACGGAGGAGCGCAAGCACACGGCGCTGAGCTACTACCGGCAGGCCATGCTGGCCCGGAAGCGGTTCGGCATGGACCGTCTCAGGAGTTACGCCAGCCCTTACTACTCCGCCACCGGTTCGGCGCGCAGCTCCGGCCAGCCGCTCAACTCCGGCCAGCCGCTTCAGGAGGAACTGGATTCGTTCAATCCGTGGGAACTGGAGGACGGCGAGGCCCTGGTGCTGGCCGGCGGGCGCATCTGCAAGGTCGAGCTGCCGCCCGCGTTCGACGTGTTGGGACTGCTGCGCACGGTGGCGGGCGACTACGCCGCCGGTGGCGTCGCCCCCGAGGCGCGCTACGCGATCGGGCTCTACTGCCAGAGCCGCCAGCAGTACACGCAGGCGCTGGCCGAGTACGAGGCGCTGCGCGAGGCGTTCCCGGAGAGTCCGTGGGCCGGTCACGCGGCCGATCAGGCCGCGGAGATCCGGTCGCCGCAGGTGCAGTTGAGCGACAACGGAGTCCAGGCGCCCGGCCGGCCGGCCGAGCTGCAGATCAGCTACCGCAACCTGGACCGCATTCACTTCATCGCGCGCCGCTTCGACCTGCCGGCGATGCTCCGGGAGATCCGCGAGGAGGCCCGCAAGGAGACGGACGATGCTCAGCGCCACGTGTGGCTGCACTGGCAGTGGTC
Organism: Candidatus Brocadiaceae bacterium; assembly: GCA_012728835.1. Taxonomy (NCBI): domain Bacteria; kingdom Pseudomonadati; phylum Planctomycetota; class Candidatus Brocadiia; order Candidatus Brocadiales; family Candidatus Brocadiaceae; species Candidatus Brocadiaceae bacterium. Next base: position 43,426 of record JAAYEJ010000052.1, read on the forward strand.
CCACTACCTCGTGCGTGAGCGCGGGACCGACTGGGCCAGCGGCCTGGTGGCCAGGCACCTCGGCCCGGAGGTGGCCCGATGGGCCGACACCGTGCCGAACGACGGCACGCACCGCTACGCGCAGGCGACGCTTCGGTCGCCTCTGACGGAACGCGGCGCCTATGTCGTGTACGCCTTCACCGAGGAGCCGTCGACCGCCGCGGGCGCCGGGCGCTCCACCGAGGCCCTCGGGCGGGGACAGAGCCGCGCCGTCGTCGTGCTGAACGACCTGGCCCTCGTTGAGAAGAAGACGGACAAGGGCACACTCTGCTACGCGGCCGACGCCGTCACCGGCGCACCGGTCGCGGGTGCGGCGATGAACGCACTGGAGACCTGGACCACCTACGATCCGAAGACGCGCAGGCAGACGTGGCATACGGCGACCACGGATCTGACAACCGACGAGCACGGCATGGCCGTGCTGCCGCGCCAGCCCGGCCGGGGCGGCGAGGTGTACTGGCTGGCCACGACCCCGGGCGATCGCTTCGCGTGGTCCGGCATGAGATTCTCGCGCAGCGGCATCGGTTCGATCATGCGCGAGGGGATGTTCGTCTACCTCGTCACCGATCGGCCTGTCTACCGCCCGGGGCAGACGGTGCGCTTCAAGGTCTGGGTCCGAGACGTGCGGAACGGCGTTCCTGAGAACATGCCGCAGACCGCCCTTCGCGTCGCACTGTACGACCCGCGCGGCGACGAGGTCCTTGCAGTCGACAAGCGCACCGACGACTTCGGCGGACTGGACGGCGAGTTCACTCTGGACGCGGAGGCGACGCTGGGCGTCTACACCCTGAATGTCCCCGACACGCGGCTCTACGGGGGGCCGCACTTCCGCGTCGAAGAGTACAAGAAGCCGGAATTCGAGGTGACCGTCGAGCCGAGCGAGACGCACACAAAGCTCGGGGAGCCCCTTCAGGCGGTCGTCAAGGCCAGTTACTACTTCGGTGCGCCCGTGACCGACGCCACTGTCAGCTACCGGGTGTTCCGCGAGGAGTACCGTCACAGCTACTACTTCCCCGGCCGCTGGGACTGGCTCTACGGACCGGGCTACGGCCAGGCGTGGTACGCGCACGACTGGTTCCCCTGGTGGGGCGCCCTGCGCTCCTGCTGGAGCCCGCCGTCCTGGTGGTGGGGATACTCCCACTATCAGCCGGTCCGCGAACTGGTCAAGGAGGGCGAATCGCCGATCGCCGAGGACGGGCGGCTCGTCATCGACATCGACACGGCACCCGCGCTGCGCGACCACCCGGACCGCGACCACCGCTACGTCGTCCAGGCGGACGTGCGCGACGCCAGCCGGCGCGTCATCAGCGGCGAAGGCGACGTGAAGGTCACCCGCCAGGCCTACTACGCCATGATCCAGTCCGACCGCGGCTACTACCGGCCCGGTGAGGAGATGGTGATCCGCGTGCGCTGCCTGACGCCGGACGACCGGCCCGTGCAGGCCGAGGGCCTGCTGACCGTCTCCCGCGTCGTCTTCGGAGGCCCCGACAACGGCCACATCGCGGAGGAGGAGCTGGACCGCTGGACGGCCTCCACCGACGGACAGGGCGAGCTGAGCTTCCGCCTTCGCCACGAGCGGAGCGACCAGCTCAAGATCGCCTTCGCGGCACCCGACGAGTGGGGCGGCACGGTGACCGGCTACGGCCTGGTGTGGGTCTGCGGCCGCGACTTCGACGGCCGCCTCTACCGCTTCAACGACCTGGAACTCATCACGGACAAGCGCACCTACGAGCCGGGCGACGTCTGCCGCCTGATGATCAACACCCGCCGGCCGGACAGCTACGTGCTGTTCGCCGACGCCGTCGACAAAGGCTCCCTGCTCAGCTACCGCCTGCTGCACCTGCCGGCCGGCCACACCGTCGTCGACGTGCCGATCAAGGAAGCCCACCGCCCCAACACCTTCGTTGAGGCGTGCCTGGTGAGCGACCTGCGCGTGCACCAGCAGGCGGAGCGTATCTGCGTGCCGCCGCAGGATGCGGTTCTGAACATCGAGGTCCACACCGACAAACCCCGCTACGCCCCCGGCGAGGACGCGCGGGTTCGCGTGCGCGCGGTCGGCCCCGACGGCGAGCCGGCGGACGTCCAGATGGTCCTGAGCGCCTTCGACCGCTCGGTGCTCGCCATCCAGCCGGAATACGCGCCCGTCATCAGCACGTTCTTCCACGGACAGGTGCGCAGCCACACGTCTCTGATGAGGACGAACCTTCTGGAACGGTTCGGGGCCTGGGGTTACGTGCTCCGTCCGTTCGAGAGTCTGAACCCCCTGCCGCCCGCCTGGCAGGGCACATGGAGCCCGCAGGTCGAGGGCTGGGCCTGGCTGACCGACGCCGAGTTCCGGAATCTGGCCGGCGGCGGGGGTATCGCCTATTCCCGGGCCATGTTGGGAGGCGGTGGCGGCATGCCCAAGGCGCTGGCGGCGGAGGCGGCGGACATGGCCGAGGGTGCGCCCATGGCCGCGGCCCCCGCGCCCGGCGCGGCGGACGGGGGCGCGGCGGAGGACGCGGCGTTCGTCGCCCCCCAGGTGCGCGAGGCCTTCGCCGACACGGCCTTCTGGACCCCCTCCCTCCTGACCGGCCCGGATGGTGAAGCCGAGGTCACGTTCGCGATGCCTGAGAACCTTACGACCTGGAAGGTCAACGCCTGGGCCGTGGGACGGGATCCCCGCGTCGGCCAGGCGTCCACGGAGGCCGTGACGACCAAGGACCTGATCGTACGGCTGCAGGCGCCGCGCTTCTTCCTGGAGTACGACGAGGTCGTCCTGAGCGCAAACGTCCACAACTACCTCGATTCCGCCAAGACGGCCCGTGTCAGCCTGGAGGTGCCGCCCGAGCACCTGGCGCTGATGGACGGCAGCCCGGCCACCGTGGACGTCGAGGTGGCGGCCGCCGGCGAGCGCCGCGTCGACTGGCGCGTGCGCGTCGTTGCGGAGGGCACGGCGGCCGTCACAGTCAAGGCGCTCACGGACGAGGAGTCCGACGCCATGCGCATGACCTTCCCGGTGCTTGTGCACGGCATGACGAAGCAGGAGTCCTGGTGCGGCTCGATGCGGCCGGCCGAGGACGCCGCCGAGCACGTGATCGAGTTCACGGTGCCCGAGCAGCGCCGCCCCGAGCTGACCCGGCTCGAAGTCCAGTTCGCACCCAGCCTCGTCGGCGCCATGCTGGACGCCCTCCCCTACTGCCTCGATTACCCCTACGGCTGCACCGAGCAGACGGTCAGCCGCTTCCTTCCGGCCGTGCTCACCCTCAAGACCCTCCAGAACATGGGCATCCGCCTGGAGGACGTCCGCGGGATCCGCGGCCGCATGGCCGAGGTGCGCCGGATCGAGGAAGGGGAGAACATCCGCATCTATGCCGACAGCCCCATCTTCGACTCTGAGGAACTGCAGCGCCTGATCGCCGCCGGCCTCAAGCGCATCGCCGAGATGCAGCACGCCGACGGCGGCTGGGGCTGGTGGACGCAGGGCGAATCCAGCCCGTACCTCACGAGCTACGTCCTCCAGGCGCTCGTCGGCGCGCAGGAGTGCGACGTCGCCGTCGACCAGAACATGATCGACCGCGGCATGGAGTTCCTGCGCCAGTGGGAGATCGACCAAATGCAGCGCACGGACTGGACGGCCGGCGAGGTGCATGCGTTCGCAGCCTACGTCCTGTCCCTGAAGGGGCTGAAGGCCCAGGACGAGAAGGCGGGCGACTGCGTCGAGCGCCTCTTCGAGGGCCGCGACCGGCTGAACCTGTACGGCAAGGCCCTGCTGAGCCTGACGCTCGCAAACCTGAACGACACCGAGCGGGCCCGCCTCGTCCTGCGCAACATCCTGCAGTACGTGGAGCAGAACGAGGGGACGCAGATCGCGTGGTTCCGCACGCCTACCCAGGGCTGGTGGTACTGGTGGAACTCGGACATCGAGACCAACGCCTGGTGCCTGCGCGCGCTCGTGCGGCTGGAGCCGGAGAGCGAGATCGCGCCGCGGCTGGTGAAATGGCTCCTGGAGAACCGCCGCAACGGCTACTACTGGCGCTCGACGCGCGACACGGCGCTCTGCGTGGGGGCCATGAGCGACTTCGTTGCGGCCACGGGCGAAGGCCGCCCCGACTGCACGGTGGCCCTGAGCCTGGACCAGGGCGCGGTCGTCAAGAGCGTGAAGATCGACCGGGACAACTTCTTCACCTACGACAACTCGTTCGTGGTGGAGGGCCACGCGTTGGCCGGCGGCCCCCACACCCTGCGGGTCAGCAAGGACGGCCCCGGGGCGCTCTACTACTCCGTGCGCCTGAGCTACTTCACGAAGGAGGAGCACATCACGGCCTCGGGCCTGGAACTGAAGATCGACCGCACCCACTACCTCCTGCGCCGCATGCCGTACGAGGTCGAGGTGGAGGGCGCCGAGGGCCAGCAGCTCTCCGAGCGACGCCTGCGCTACGAGCGCGTGCCGCTCCGAAACGGCGACCGCATCGAGAGCGGCGACCTGGTGCAGGTCGAACTCCGGGTGACCGCGGACAACGACTACACCTACCTCATGTTCGAGGACATGAAGCCGGCCGGCTGCGAACCCGTGGAACTGCGCAGCGGCGGACAGCGCCAGGAGGGTTTCCACACCTACATGGAGCTGCGGGACGAGAAGGTGGCGTTCTTCGCCGAGACGATCGGCCGCGGCGAACACCTGCTGCGCTACCGGCTGCGCGCGGAGATCCCGGGCGTCTTCCACGCCCTGCCGGCCGTCGTGCAGGGGATGTACGCACCCGAACTGCGCGGAAACAGCGACGAGGCCGTCCTCCGCGTCGAGGACCGGTGAGGCGCGCCGGGCGCGACGCCGCCGGGCCAGCCTGTCATGCTGCGGCGCCGCTCGGACGCCGAAGCATCTCGCCGTCACTGGCCGTGCCCCGCCTCGGACGTCGAGGTTCTTCGCCCGCCCTGCGGCGGGCTCAGAGTGACAATGGGAGGCCGTCGGAGGGGCACGCGCCGTCGTGCCCGCCCGTGTGCCCCAAGCTGGGTGGTCCGCCCGTGCCAGCGCCCGGCGGCGCTCATCGGCCCGCGTCGTCCGCACCCGGGGCGTGCAGCATGCGCCACAGGATGTGGGCCTCGGCCTCGGCGGCGGTAACCGGTTCGCCGCCCTCCACCAGGGGCTCCAGCAGCAGCCGGGCCCGCGCCTGGCCCATCGGCCCCTGCCCCGCGTGCCAGCGGGCCACGGCAGCGGTCCGGACGGCCGCGTAGTATCGGCGCAGGAACCGGGCGGTCGCGTCCTGGGGGTTGACTGCCAGCGCCCGGTCGAACAGCGCCATCGCCCGCGCGAAGGCGTCGTCGAAGTCCTGCAGATACTCCATCATCAGCCCCTCCGCCACGGCCTGGGTCAGCACCGTCGTGCCCTCCACCCACCGTTCGAGCGACTCGCGGGTGGCCGCCTCGCGCCCCGCCGGCACACTGTACAGGAGGTCCCAGGGCGAACGCCGCATCCCCGCGAGCAGGAACAGCGCCCGCACGTGCGAGTTCATGGGGTAGGAGCGGCTGCAGTGGAACTCCACAATCGGGATGTCGTCGGTGTTCAGGGGCCCCTGGCCGACCGCGCGGCGCAGGTCGTCGCCTTCGCCGCAGAAGGCACTCAGGAAGTCGCAGGCGTCCACGACGCCGTTGGCCGCCAGGCGCTCCTTGACGGCGGGCCGGTCGAGGCGGCGCTCCAGCTCGGCGAAGTCGATGCGCAGGGGGCCTTCGGTGCCGATCAGGATGCAGAAGTCGGCGGTGTACTTGAACCAGACGCTCGCGTGCGGGAACTCGACCAGGAAGGACCGGATCAGCATCCGGAAGTCCTCCTCCGGCATGCTGTGGAGCGGCAGCCACTGGCAGATGATGCCGCCCGGCGCCAGGATGCGCTTGCACTGGCGGTAGAAGTCCACGCCGTAGAACCCGGCGTTCCCGGCGTTGAGCCCCGGGTGGATGATGCCGGCCTGCACGACGTCGTAGCGCTCACGCGTGCCCAGCACGTAGTTGCGCCCGTCGTCGATGCGCAGGTGCACGCGGGGGTCCGAGAGCACGTCGCCGTTGTACTTCTTGAACCAACCGCTCACGCGCCGCACGCCCGGGCTCAGTTCCACCACGTCGACCTCGACCCCGTGGGCGACGGCGGCCTGCGACGTGAAGCCGATGCCGAACCCGATCAGCAGCGCACGCTGCGGGGCCGGATGCAGCAGCAGCGGCACGTGGGCGATCATCTCGTGGCTGGGCCGGTCGTGCCGCGTGGTGCGCGCGACGCCCGTCTCGTTCACATACAGATCGAGCGCGAACCCGGCGGTCTCCAGCACGCTGACGGTCGACTCGACGTCCTCGTGATAGTCGAGCACGCGCACCATGTCGCGGTTGCGCGTCGCCCCCGTGGCGTGGATCAGCTCCAGGCGCGGCATCAGCAGCAGCGCCGGGGCGGCCACGACCAGGGCGGCGGAGAGGAGGAACGCCGGCCGCCGCCGCGCGACGCGCTGCCCCGCCGGCCGCGCCGCCAGCATCCAGGCACCCAGCGCCAGGTTGACGACGGCCGTGACGATGATGGAGCGCTGGATACCGAGAACGGGAATCATGATGAAGCCGCCGACGAAGGCGCCGAAGATCGACCCCACCGTGTCCAGGCAGCCGATCACACCCATGCGGCGGCCCAGCCGCTTCAGTGCGGGCACGTAGATGCGCGAGACCACCGGCATCGTGGCGCCCATCAGGGTGGTCGGGATCAGGATGACGACCATCGAGATGACGAACTGCCCGCCCGCCACCGCGCCCCATCCGTACAGGCGCAGGGCGCCCTCCATCGTGCCGTAGAACCGCATGAGCCATGGCAGCAGGGGGATCGTCACGAGCGCCGACAGGCCGATGCCGACCTCGATGGCCGCCAGCAGGCGGTAGGGGTCCGTGCGGTCCACCAGGCCGCGCACCAGGAACGCCCCCAGTGAGAGGCCCACAAGGAAGGTCGCCGTGATGGTCGTGATGGCGTAGGTGTTGGTGGCCACGAAGAAGATGAGCAGGCGCGTCCACGCCATCTGGTAGGCCAGGGAGGTGAAGCCCTCGATGCCGAAGACCCACAGCGCCACCTTCACCGCGCGCGGCACGCCGCCCGGCGCCGAATCGGCGGCGGCCGGCGCCGCATCGGCCGCCGCCGGCGCCGCATCGGACGCCGCCGGCTCGGGGCCGCCCATGAGCCGGTCCAGCAGCATGGCCCCGGCCCCGACGGACACGTTCAGCGCGGCGGCCAGGAGGAGCGTATGCGCCTGGCCCAGGAACTCCAGGAACACGTAGCCCGCCAGGACGCAGCCGACGACCGCCCCGAGGTTGTTGACCGAGTAGAGCCCCGCCACCTCGCCGCCCAGCCGCCGGCGGTGCCGGACGTAGGCCCGGGCCAGCACCGGCAGGGTGCCGCCCATCAGGGCGGTCGGGATGAGCAGCATGGCGAAGGACAGGGCGAACCGCACGAGGCTCATCACGTAGTGGTTGGCCCCGAAGGCGCCGTAGAACGCCACGTACAGGGGCGTGGCGGCGTCGGCCAGCAGCGGGAAGCACGCGCCGAAGACGCCGATGCCCACCTCCAGCAGCGCGAAGAGCCGCAGGGGGCGGTCCCATCGGTCGGCCAGGCGCCCGATATAGAGGCTGCCGAGGGCCAGCCCCGCCATGAAGGCCGTCACCACGGCGCTGTTGGCGTAGATGGTGACGCCGAAGACGAGGGCGAGCTGCCGCGCCCAGACGATCTGGTAGATCAGCGCAGCCGCACCGGAGAGGAAGAACAGGAGGAGAAGGGCCAGCGGGGCGGCACGACGCCAGGGGCCCCCCGTCGGAACGTCAGGCACACTCATCACCGGCGACTCCGTCGGTAGTGCCCGGCCCTCGGCCGGGGAAACGCGGTGCAGAGCCGGCATTCTATGCGCACGTCTCCGGAGGTGCAAGTACGCCGTGCGCCGCCCTCCCCCCAATGGGCAGCGCGGGCGTCGCCGCCCGGCGCCGGGAGCGGGCACGACGGAGCGTGCCCCTCCACGGCGGGGTCGCGTCCGTGCAAGTGGAGGGCCGCGCTCCGTCGCGGCCGGGGATGGCAGGCGCCCGGTGATTGCAGGAGCGGGCACGACGGAGCGTGCCCCTCCAACGGCGTGGCCGCGTGCGTGCCGGTGGAGGGCCGCGCTCCGTCGCGGCCGGGGATGGCAGGCGGCCGGTGATTGCAGGAACGGGCACGACGGAGCGTGCCCCTCCAACGGCGTGGCCGCGTGCGTACCAATGGAGGGCCGCGCTCCGTCGCGGCCGGGGATGACAGGCGGCCGGTGATTGCAGGAGCGGGCACGACGGAGCGTGCCCCTCCAACGG
>JAAYEJ010000053.1 GCA_012728835.1 Candidatus Brocadiaceae bacterium
AATCCACGCGGCTCCACGTCTCCGGCTCGATGACGTGGTTTCAATCCGCGCTCCCGTGCGGGAGCGAATCGGGAGCCCCCGCCGCATCCCGCTCGAAGCGCTCGTTTCAATCCGCGCTCCCGTGCGGGAGCGAATGACGGCTCCGCGTTGCGCGCCGAGATTGCGTGGCTGTTTCAATCCGCGCTCCCGTGCGGGAGCGAATGGCCGTCCTCCAGGCCCTCCGCATGGTCCAGGAGTTTCAATCCGCGCTCCCGTGCGGGAGCGAATGGGCGTAGGCCTCCCAGCCGTTCATCTCAGCGGTGTTTCAATCCGCGCTCCCGTGCGGGAGCGAATCCGCCGCTTCGGGCACGTAGGCCGGCAGTACCTGCACGTTTCAATCCGCGCTCCCGTGCGGGAGCGAATGTGAGCCGCGCGACCGAGGGCTATCTCTCCCACCTGTTTCAATCCGCGCTCCCGTGCGGGAGCGAATGCCCCAGATGTAAATCGCGCAGCAGCAAAGACTTGTCAGAACGTCCACGCGAACCCCGTGCGTCCTACCTGTTCATGTGAACAGGAGCCGGTTTCCATCTGTCATAAGTCTTGTCTGTCAAAGAGCATGCACGTCGCGCGAACCCGCCGGGAACCGTGGCGGCACTTGGGGTTCGCGCTCCGGCTCAGACAACTATAGGACCCTCCGGGTCATACGGCTCCTTCGCTCCCTGGTGTTCCACTCTGTTCTTCCAGTTTTTCCCGAGGAAGTAGAAGCGCAGGCTGTCCTGCTTGGGGTTGATTTCGTCCAGAAGCCGCCCCCGCAGTTGTGTCCACTCGGCGGGCTCGATCAAACACTCGAACACGGAGTTCTGCACTCTCTGGCCGTAGTTCAGACAGGCCTTTGCCACGCGGCGCAAGCGGCGGCGGCCTTCCCGTTCCTGCGTGTTCACGTCGTATGAGACGACGACCAGCATCAGGCGCTACCTCCAGAGGAAAGGCGGATAGGCATCCAGGTCGTCCCTCAGGTGCCGTGACAGGAGCAATGCCTGTGCGTGAGGGAGCAGTCCGGCGGCGATTCTCTCGTCCAGGAACGGATGCCGCAGTTCCTCCCGCTTGCGCTCCTGATAGGCGACGAGGACGACTTTGCGCGTGCGGTCGTCCATCACGACGGCTCCCGTCTCCGTGGCCTGGAATCCGCCGGGGGCGACCTGCCTGCGGTTGATCAGATTGAGCGCCAGCCGATCGGCCAGCACAGGGCGCAGTTCCTCCATGACATCGAGCGCGAGGCTGGGGCGGCCCGGACGGTCGCGGTGGAGGAAACCGACCTGCGGGTCCAGGCCGACGGCCTCGAGCGCCGAGGCGACATCGTGCGCCAGCAGTGTGTAGAGGAATGAGAGGAGCGCGTTCATGTTGTCGAGCGGCGGCCGGCGGGAACGCTGGCGAAAGAAGAAGTCTGCCTTCTGAGCCACGACAAGGTGGTCGAAGACGCCGAAGTAGAGACCGGCGGCATCTCCCTCGATGCCGCGCAGGGCCGCCAGCCTGAGCGGGCGGGCGAGGCTTGTGAGCGTGTGCGTGAGCGCGTCGGCCGCCGCCGCCAGGGCCGCGTCGTCGGCGGATTCTGCATGGTCTCTCGCCGCGCGGCGCAGGACGGCACGGCAGTTGGCGATCTTGCCGGCAAGAAACGACCGCGCCAGGTCGGCCGAGGCGTCCGGCCGGTCGGCGCGGCGGTACTGCTCGCGGCGGAGCCTGACGTTGCCAGAGACCGGACTCTGGACGCGTCCCCAGAAGCGGCCGTTCTGACTGAGGAACGAGACGGCAACGTCCTGTTCGGCGCAGAGGGAGAGCATGGGCGGGCTGCAGGAGACCTGGCCGAAGCAGACGACGCCTCCGAGGGCGCGCGCTGAGACGTGCAGGGCGGCCTTGCCGTCGACGCGGACGGCGACGGAATCGCCGTCGCGGGCGAGGTAGGCACCTTGCGTGGTGACGTAGAGGGTGTTGAGCAGGCGCTTCACGATTCCGGGGTTTCCTCCTCGGTCAAGGCTGCGTTCAGGTACACGCGGGCGCTCCGCCCCCCTGTGACCTTCGGCATGCAGATGTGCATCAGAGAACAGTTGTCACACGCCTTGGTCTGATGAGGCGGAGGCGTGCGCCCGGATTCGGTCAGACAGTGCAGCCGCGCGGCAAGCTCCTCTGTCTGCCGGCGGATATCCCCGTCGAATGAGACATCCAGGCGTCTCCGCCTCGCTCCGTAGAACAGGGCGCCTTCCGGCACCGGGACTCCGAGCATCTCCTCCAAGCATAGGGCTTGCGCGCAAAGCTGGATTCGATCACAGGCATTCCGCTTCGGCCGGCCCCGTTTGTGCTCGACCGGGAACGCACGCCAGACGCCCGCCACGCCCGGCAAGCCCGACCCGAGGTCATGACTGCAGGGACGGAACTCCACGACGTCGGCGCGACCGGCCAGCCCGAGACGGAGTGAGCGGAGACGGAGCGCCCGCACGATGAGCACTCCGTCCCGCATCTCTCTCTCAGCCCTGTCACTGCGGTTGTGCATGCGACTGCCTTCAGCAGTGAGGACATTCTCGTCCCAGAGGCCCTCCAGGTGGATGAGCGCCCACTGCCGCTCGCAGAACGCGAGGTGCTGGAGGGCGGAGATGGGCAGGAGATCGTCCTCGTCGTGCATGACCGGCCTCAGAGCATCTTGTGCATGGTGATGCCGGTGGGCAGGTCGCCGCCGTCGATAGTCACGTCGTAGTCGCCGAACGCACGCGCCGGGCGCGTGGCGTCCCTCTTCTCCGCATGGACCCGCGCGAACAGCGAGTGCGCCGGCGCGTTGCCCAGGGCGCTTTCGTGCTCGAAGACGATGAGTTGTCGCGTGGCCATCTCGCCGCGCGCCGACGATCTGTCGTGCTCGAACATGTTCAGCAGGGCCTGCCAGAGCAGTTGGAGGTCCTCCTCTGAGAACCCGGTCTTCGCGGCAAAGTGGGGAGAGATGAAGCCGTGCACCTCGTAGAGCCCGTAGGGCACGATGGCCTTCCGGCCCATGGTGCGCGCCTGGCCCTCCTGGCGTTCCGACTGGGCCTGCGCCTCGCGTTCCGTCGTCACCGCCATGCGCGTGATCGATTGCTCCAACTGCGCGATGGGATCGATGGACCGGGCAAACGCCAGTTGCACGGGCCCGCGCACCTGACCGCAGTTGGTGCTGGTTGTCATGACGGCGCCGAACATGCGAATGTCGAAGAACGTCTGGCACATCCACTGCCGTGCCAGCTCGATGCGCTCGGCGCCCTTGTCCGCGTCTTTGACGCCCGGCGCTTCATAGGCGCGCTCGTGCTGCTTGTTCAGGATGGCGCCTTCCTTCACGTAGATGTCATATCCCGGCTCCGGGTGTCCTTCCGAGCACCCCTTTGCCAGGCAGATGTAGTTGCGGATCTTCCGCTTCAGGCAGACGTCCGTGACGATTCCATGGCCGGTCTCCGGATCGATCCGAGGAGCATTGCCGGCATCGGGGTCGCCGTTGGGATTGCCGTTCCTGACGTCGAAGAGCAGGACGAAATCGTAACGCTTGCTGATGGGTTCGGACATGACGTGTTTCTCCTCCGGTTATGAAGAACGGATCAGACGGCCTCCGGCTGTGCGGGCGCCGCTTCTTTCTTGTTCCACAGGTAGGCGCGAGGGGCGCTCGGATGCTCGGCCTCCCAGGCTGCACGTTCCTCCGCGTTCATCCAGAGCCAGTGCCGCATCTGGTGGTAACCGATGACGAAGAGTCCCTGCTGTTCCTGGTCGAGGAAACCGGGCAGGGCATTCTGTTCGGGATGGATGGCCTTGTCCTTCAGCCCGAATGACTCGCTCAACTCATCGACAAGGCGGTCCAGTCGGAAGGCGAGGCCGGCCGTGGACTTCTCGTCACGCGCTTTCCGCGCGTGGTGCCGTGCGTTCTTGTAGAGCTGCACGAAGACCGTCTTCGGCGAGGCAGATGCCCCGCTGAAGTAGCGGTCGACGACGGATGCGTTGGCGTCGTCGATGGCCGCCTGCTGCAACCGTTCGAAGACAGCCATCAACTTGCCAAGCACGTAGCCGGGATCGGTACGGTTGGGGTCCATGGTCGCGCGGACCTCCTCAGTGAGAGTGGATATGCGGGAGCGGATGCGCCGGTTCAGCACGGCCTTGATGAGGGCGGCCCTGCCATCGTTCCAGTTGCGCACCTGCCATGCCTTCTGCTTGTTCTCCTGGTTCTCCTTCCCAAGTTCCGCGCGGAATCGAAGGACGGCCCGCTGAAAAATCGCCAGCGGGTAGGGGATGCCCGAGAGCGCCGCGTGCACGAACTGCGCCGCCAGGTGCGACGGCACGCCTTCGGACCGGCGTTCGGCCGGCTGGGCCACGGCGTCCATCAGCGTGGTCAGCGCAAGAGGGATGTCCTCCGGCGCATCGCGGCGGCGCGCCCGACGGACGATGTGCAGGTCGGAGAAATGTCGAGCCAGGTTCTCCGCGACGATGCCGACGGTGGTTTCCAGCCAGTCGCGGACGATGATGCGGCCCTTTGGGGGAAGGGTAAGCGCTAAAGCATAAAAGGCCGAGGGATCTCTGATGGCCACGGGCCTTCCTCGCCAGACGGAACGGAACATCTCTCCAACGGTTTCGTCGCCCTCCAGCAAAGGAGCGATGGCATCGGAGAAGTCATCGCCGCTGTCCTGTGCGGCCCAATAGCAGACTACGGTATCTGCGCTCAGACGCACGTGCCGCCGCGGCAGCGTCATGCCTGGCTGGTCGGGATCCGGATAGGCCGGATCGAGTAGCCGAGCGAGTGCCCTGCCACACATCTTCGCTGCTGTCGGTGATACTGGGGCGTTCTGGTTCTTTTCCCAGCCGTAGGACCAGGAGGACTGTCCATCGAACGAGACCAAAGCTAACTGCGGTTTACGCCCCGGGGAAGCCGGTGTCTTTGGAAACAAGTCGGGCGTGCCGAATCGTACTCCCGAAACCAGACATGTCGACGAATCGCCCGCAGCCGCTGCGGCGCACCGCTGATGCCAATACTCGCGCACGCGCCGCCGCTCGTGGACAAAAGCGTCGATGTCGGGCTCAAACACGAAGGCAAACTGATCGTCCGCTTGAAGGTCCTCTGGCAGCTCAACCCGGACTTGTCTAGTAGCAAGTTTCTCCAGGAAAGCTGCAACAGCCAGTGCGCCTTCATCCCCGGTGGACTTGGCGCATTCTTTGATTCGCTCGCGGAACGATCTTGCCTGTTCGGTATCACCTGGCTCCTTCTGTTCAGTGTTTGCCAGGCCGAAGACATACTTGGCGTTATCAACCAAGAAGTAGGGTGGAGCTTTCGTCCCAGACCGGTACGGCTGATCTGGGATTAGCCGCTTGGATGCCTTGGGCTTGCGGGATCCTTTGGCTGTGGCCGGAGTCTCACGAAGGTCTTCGGGAGCGCCGACGAGATTGCCATCTTGGGATATCCGAAGCAGCCATGAGACGGCGCCCGGTCCGATGTCCAGGAAGGTTGACAAATGCTCCCGTTCTGCAAGTCGATGAAGTGCCTGGAGGATCATGTCCCACCTCCTGCTTCGCCGCCGATGCCGGCCAGTGTCACCTCAGGGTCGGCGGGCACCTCGAGGACGCCGTTGCGGAGTTCCGCCCGGAAGAAAAGGGGGCGGTTTCCCGCGGCGCCGTAGTCGATGTCCCAGAGCATGATGCCCAGGTCGCCGGATTCGGCGATCGGCTCGCCGGCCGCGTCCGCAGGCATCACGCGAGCGACGAACTCGCGGCAGCCGAAGTACGGCTGGTGGAAGTGCTGTCCTTTGGCTACCCGGCGCTCAAACATGGCCACGAACTTGTTCATCGTGTCGTCCGGCCCGGCCTTATCCGTCATGGACACGTGCGCGTGGATCACGTAGTCGACGTCGCGCAGAGCCACCGTGTTGCGCTGCGCGCGGTCGTCCTCGGCGAAGTAGCTGCGTAGGTCCGCGCGAGACGGCGATCTGGCCATGGAGTTGACTTCGTTACGGCGGAAGCTGGTGAAGCGGATCGGCTTGAGCACCTCAATTCGTTCGACGTGCCACCGGATCGCCGGCTTCCAGAGCACGGCCTCCAGAAGCCCCCGAGCGGCCGAAGGCGTCATGACGGGGTAAGAAACACGTTCGACTTTCAGTTCCGGCCTCGTGAAGCAGGCCAGGGGGCCTGCCGCGCGCAACCGCAACGTCGGGCTTCTCGACGCGGTCATCTGTCCCTCCCTCAGAAAAAGGAGCTGAGCCTTTCACACAATCAGGTCTGTCCGGCCGACGGGGGTGTCGTCGCCCGGTGTCAGGCCGAAACGCTCGCTGTAAAGGTCTGCGTAGGCACTGGAAAGGAAGAACAACCCTTCAACCACTTCTTCCAGCGCGCCGGCGCTCTGCAGTTTGTCAAAGGCATTGGGGTAGATGCTGACGACGTAACGCTGCAGCCGGCGCCGCGCCTCCCGCGACGGGCCGTCCCTCTGCACATCGGCGACGAGAGCCGGCGCCTCTCCATATGGAACGATCACGGGTCGTGAGAAACCGTCTTCAATCAGCCGGAAGTTGCGGTCGACGGTTGCGAAGTTCAGCTCCTGCCGGTGTGTCTGGATCTGCCGTGCGTCGAGCGTCTCCTTGGAGTAGAGCATCCGGAAGAACCGGTCGATGAGCGTGGGGCAGTCTGGCTGCAAACCGTTTCCGACCTCGTGGAGGAGCGTTTCGGCCGACTCCATGGCCTTCCTGAGCGTGCCCGCCGGCGGACGCGTCGGCGCTCGGAAGAGGAAGACGTCTCCCCGATCGTGCCGGCCCTCGCGGTTGCATCGCCCCGCAGCCTGCACGATGCTGTCGAGACCCGCCATGGCCCGATAGACAACCGGGAAATCCACGTCGACACCCGCCTCGACGAGCTGAGTCGAGACGACGCGGCAGGGGCGGCCCGAGATCAACGCCCCCTTTACTCCCTCCAGTACGAGCGTCCTGTGCTCCGGACACATGAGCGCGGACAGGTGGTGCACGCTCTCTTCATCCTGCAGTTGGGCAAGCATCTCGGCCAGAAGGCGCGCGTCCGCACGGCGATGTACGATGCACAGAACCTGTTCGTGCCGTGCGAGTTCCGAGGCGAGCGATTCCCAGGCGACAGGTGGAGCGTCCTGCTCCGGCCAGTGGTAGCGCACGCGGGCCAGCTTCGTGTCGAGCGCTTCTGACTCAGGAACGATGTCCCGCACGTTTCTGAGGCCGTTTTCGAACCGCTGCCTCTCCTTAAGCGACGGCGGCGTCGCCGTCGACAGCACAAGGGAACAGCCATAGTGGTTCGTCAGTTCCTCAAGAGCCTCGACGATGCTGAGGAGGAAATGCGGGGGGACGGTCTGCACTTCATCCAGGATGATCACGCTGCGCGCGATGTTGTGCAGCTTGCGACAGCGCGACGGCCCGTTGGCGAAGAGCGATTCGAAGAACTGTACGCTCGTAGTCACGATCACGGGGGCGTCCCAGTTCTCCGTGGCCAGTTCGTGCCGCCCGGCCATCTCCTCCCCGAGCGCCTGCTTCACGCGCGCGACGTCGAGATTGCTGTGATGCTCCACGACGTTCGCGGCCCCGAGCGCCTTGCGGTATTCGTGCGCATTCTGCTCAATGATGCTGGTGTAGGGGATGACGACGATGACGCGACGGAGACCGTGAAAGACGGCGTGGCGGAGGGCGAACGACATGGCGGAGAGCGTCTTGCCGCCACCTGTGGGAACGGTGAGGCTGAAGACACCGGGCGCGGCTGCGGCGGCCTTTCTGCAGGCGTCCAGCACGTGGGCGCGCGCCTGGTTCACCCCCGATGCCCGCACGGATGCGTCGAGTCCTGCAACGATGTGATCGATGTACCCGTCGAGCCGCTTGCGCAGCAACTCGATGCTCTCAAAGGCGCTGCGGCGCGCGCCGATGTCCGGTCTGAAGTAGGATTCGGTGTCCAGCCAGTCGGCATCCACAAGGGCTGAGAAGAGGAAGCGCGTCCAGAACTCGATGCTCCGGGTCAAGCGCTTCGAACCGGCTGCTCCGGGCGATGCCTTCGTCAAGTGCGTCGGCAAGGCTGGAAGAGACGCATCGCGGACCGCCGGGGGCAGATCCTCCCAGATCTCCGCGAGCAGTCGCGCAGCCTTCTCCAGTCGCTCCGCCAGAGGACTGGGCAGCCCCGGCCCGCTCATGCGCGGGTTCGGCAGACCGCCGTGGTGTCCGGCAGCTGCGAAGGCGATGGGCCGTGACTTCCGTGCATCAGCCGCCATCGCCAGGGCTGCGGCCGGCCCGGAGTGCTCGACGGAGACAGCCTGGCCTCTGAGTCGATCCTGAAATCGCTGCTGGTACTTCCCGATGTCATGCCAGAGCCCGGCGATGTATCCCCATTCGCCAGCACCGAAGGCATCGGCAAACCGTCGGGCAAGGCTGGCGACGGTCTCGAGGTGTGTGCGAAGGACGTGCCAATCGGTGCGAGTGGAGCCAGCTTCGGGCGCGTGTGCGTAGAACTCCGGGTGCGCCATCACCAGACCTCCTCGGCGAGCGAATCGGCCGCCCCGTATCCGGAATGCTCGTCGGTCTCGGGCCTCTCGTTCATCATCCTGCCCCTCCTCTCGCCTGGCGGCGTGTGGCTTCTGCGCGGCGCACGTTTTTTCGGGACGAGGCCCTCAGACGCGGTGCGGCATGCGGCAGCCCCTCGTTGTGTCGGATTGTAGCATTCATGTGTAGGGCGTCAACTCTCGCCGGTGCGTTCGGTTTTCCTGAGGGGCGTCGCCTGCCCGCACACTTTCAGTGGCCCGGCGGTAGATTGCACACGGCGTGCCATCGGCCGATCCCGGCGATAGCAGCCCGCTGAAGAAGTGTGGAACAGCCGCCCCGCCCCGTCGGGCAGGCCTTGGTTGTTGGTCCAGGTCTCGAACGGCCTGACTGCAGGAAAGAACGCACAGGCGAGGGCGCCTGTGCCACACAAGAGGACTTCTTCGACGGGCTGACAGGGAAGCCGCAAGGGGTCGGCGATGAACGTCCTACGACGGCCATGCCTCGGCGACGGGCGGTGGGAAGCAGCGGGAAAGGCGTCAAATATGGACGGCAGCAATCAGAAGCAGACGACTCCCGGGAGATCGGCCGTCGCGCGTGGCCGGCAGCGCCCGGCGCGGCGGGCGGGGCTCGGAGGGGCGGGGCCTTGCAGACCGGGCGAGGTTCGGGGACAATTGGGGCGTTGGCCGCCTCCGCGTGGTGAGCGGCGATGTCGTCTCCCAGGGATTCCACGAAGCAAGGAGAACCTACCATGC
This sequence comes from Candidatus Brocadiaceae bacterium, assembly GCA_012728835.1. Classification (NCBI taxonomy): domain Bacteria; kingdom Pseudomonadati; phylum Planctomycetota; class Candidatus Brocadiia; order Candidatus Brocadiales; family Candidatus Brocadiaceae; species Candidatus Brocadiaceae bacterium. The sequence goes on from JAAYEJ010000053.1 coordinate 9,254, forward strand.
CCGGGCCCGGCGCGTTCTGGATCGGTGAGGAGGAGAAGCGGGAGGTCAACGAAGTCCTCGACTCCGGTTACGTGTTCCGTTACGGCAACCTGAAGGACCCCCGCTTCAAGGCGAAGGTCTACTCGCTGGAACAGGAAGTCGCCAGGCACTGCGGCGTGAAGTACGCCGTGGCGACCTCCAGCGGCACCAGCGCGCTGCTGATCTCGCTGCAGGCGCTCGGCATCGGCCCGGGCGACGAGGTCATCTGCCCGGCCTACACGTTCGTGGCGAGCTACACGTCCGTGATCGCCGCCGGCGGCCTGCCCGTGCTGGCCGAGATCGACGAGAGCCTGACCCTGGACCCCGAGGACGTGCAGCGCCGCATCACGCCGAAGACGAAGGCCATCATGCCCGTCCACATGCTGGGCAATCCGTCGAATATGGACGCCCTGATGGACGTTGCCGACAGGGCGGGCCTGCCCGTCCTGGAAGACGCCTGCCAGTCCGTCGGCGCGTCCTACAAGGGCAGGAAGACGGGCGCGATCGGCAAGATCGGCGCCTTCTCCCTGAACTTCTTCAAGACGGTGACGGCCGGCGACGGCGGCGTGGCCATCACGGACGACGAGGATCTCTACGAGCGCGCGTTCGGCTTCCACGACCAGGGCCACACGCCCAACCGCGCCGGCGTGGAAGTGGGGCACCGCCAGATCCTTGGGCTGGATTTCCGCATGAACGAACTGACCGGCGCCATGGCGCTTGCGCAGTACCGCAAGGTCGATCGGATTCTGAGCACGTTGCGTTCCCAGAAGGCCCGGCTGCGCGAGGCGATCGGCGAGGTGCCGGGCATGCATTACCGGACGGTGTACGATCCGGACGGCGAGTGCGGCACGCTGCTGGTGGCCGTCTTCGATTCGGCCGAGCGGGCCGCGGACGTGGCCGCGAAGATCGGCAGCAAGACCGTCAACGGCAGCGGCTGGCACGTCTACTACAACATGGAACACGTGATGCACTACCTGGCCGAGCGGGGCCGGCCCCACGGCCGGGGCGCCTACCCGCGCACGGACGACATCCTGTCCCGCAGCCTGGCCCTGAGCGTCGGCGTCGTCGACGCCGGGCTCGGCGCCGGGGCCGGGATCAACATCAACTCGACCGATGAGGAGATCCGGCAGTGTGCGGACGCGTTCCGCACGGCCTGCGGGGTCTGACGAGGACAGACAATGGCCGGCCATTGCACGGCGGACGATGGGTCGGGCCGTTCGGCCCGGCCCATCGAGCAGGGCGACTGGAACATGGCCTACCTGTTCCCCCAGGAGGTCGTGGAGGCCCGCGAGCGCATCGGCCTGGTCATCCTGCCGGTGGCGCCCGTGGAATGGCACGGCCCGCACGTGGCGATGGGCTGCGACAACCTGCTGGCCCATGCGTTCGCGCGCGAGGTGGCGCGGGAGCTGCGCTGCCCGTACTACCCGCCCCTGTTCGTGGGCACCGAGCGCGAGCGGCCGGACGGGATGCTCAGGGCGATCGGGTTCGACGGCGACGAGTTCATCGAGGGCATGGACTTCCCGGGGAATTCGATCGGCAGCGGCTACTACCGGGAGGAAGTCTTCGCCGCCGTCGTGCGCGACACGCTGGAGATCCTGTTCGACCGCATGGGCTTCCGCCGGGTGCTCATCGTCAACGGGCACGGTGCGACCAATCAGAAGGGCGTGCTCGACCGGCTCTGCGCGGAGTACAACGCCGGCGTCCGGAACGGCAAGCGCGTCCTGTGGACGTATCCCGGGTTCCCTGCGGCGCTGCTGGGGCAGAGCATCGGCCACGCGGACGCCGCCGAGTGCTCGATGCTGGCCGCCAGCTTCCCGGAATGCCTGGACCTGTCGCAACTGCCGCAGGACGGCCGGCTCAGGAACACGGACTTCGCCATCGTTGACGGGGAGACCTTCGACGGCAAGGGGACGCGCGACCACACCGTGCGCCTGCGCCATGACCCCCGGAAGCACACGGACCCGGAACAGGGGAGGCGCTACTTCGCCGAGGCCGTGCGCGAGGTCGTCGACGAGGTGAGCCGGACCCTGCTGGGGCCCTCCAGACGCAGGGGTTAGCCGTGCCGGCGCCCGGGGCCTATCGATGGGACCTCTGCGCCCGGCTGGCCAACCAGGTGCAGGTGGCCGACGAGCGGGCCGCGCTCCGGACGGTGGAGCAGGTCTGGCGGATGATCGCCCACGGGAGCGCCTCGCGGGGGTTCGGCGAGATGCGGCTGCGGATGGTCCAGGTCATGGCCATCGCCAACCGGGGGGCGTACGCCGGGGGTGCGGACCCGGAGCGCCTGCTCGAGAACGTCATCGAGGTGCTGGACGAGTTCGCCCGGGCGGCCGACGAGTCCGCGTTGCCGGCGGTGGCCAGGGCGGCCGTGAGCAGGCTTGTGGCGCTGGTGCGGATCGGCGTCAGCCCCCAGGAGCGGGTCGCCCGTGCGGCCGTCGACTACGTGCGCAGGCACTGCACCGAGAACCTGACGCGCCGCGACGTCGCCGCTTCAGTCGGGTGCAGCGCATCCCACCTGAGCCGCGCCCTGCGGCGGAGCACGGGGCGCACGTTCAAGCAGCTCCTGCTGGGAGAGCGCATTGCGCGGGCCAGTGCCCTGCTGAGGGACGGCGCGCGGCGGGTCACCGACGTGGCCTTCGAGGTCGGCTACGGCGACCCGAACTACTTCTCCTACGCCTTCAAGCGCGAGACGGGCGTCACACCCACCCAGTACCGCCGCTCCCACGCCCCGCGTGCACGCTGAACCGAGGGGCGGACGAGCACGTTTTCGAAGCCCGCATCACGCCGCCCTATGGACGCCCCATGCGGGTCGTGGTAGCCTGCAGGAATGCACTCGGGTTCATGCGGCACTTTGCGGAGCCAGTCGATGGATGCACAGGGCGGCGCGCTTTTCGAAGACGGCCTTCTCGGGCAGATCCGCGGCCGTTTCTGCCACGTGACGTCGGACCCGATCGTGGGGCCGCGCGTCTACCTCGAGAACGCAGGCGGAGCACTGACCCTCAGGCGCGTGGTGGAGGTCGTCGCCGAGCAGACGGCGATCCCCGACAACGCCGGGCGGGCCAACGCCACGTCGCGCCGGATCGAGAAGACCATCGCGGAGGGGCGCGACGCTCTGCGTATTCTGATGGGCGCGTCCTCCGGAGTTGTCGACGTGGGAGAGAGCACCACGAGCAACGCCTGGACCGTTCTGCGCCCGATGATCGAGAACGTGGCCGGCACGAACGCCGTCGTCACAAACCTCGACCATCCGGCAACATACGACACGGTGCGGACGTTGTGCGAACGCCGGGGCCTCCAATGGCGCGTCGCCGGGCTCACGCCGTCCCGGGGGATCGTGGAGCCCGAGTCGGTGGCGGCCCAGGTCGACGACGGCACGGTGGTGCTCACGGTCATCCACAGTTCGAACATCACGGGCACGCAGAACGCCGTCGCCGACATCATCCGGGCCGCTCGGGAGAAGAAGCCCGACCTCTACGTGCTGGTGGATGGTGCCCAGCACGGCCCGCACGGCCTGGTGGACGTGGAGGCGTTGGGGTGCGACGGCTACCTGGTGAGTTCCTACAAGATGTTCTCGAAGATCGGCAGTTCGGCCTTCTACGTGTCCGAACGCGTGGTGGAACTGCCGCACGACAAGCTCCGGGGCAAGCCGGCGACCTGCTGGGAGCAGGGCACCCGGGAGCAGGCGGGCTACGCCGCATGGTCGGAGGTGCTCGGCTATCTCTGCTGGCTCGGCGGCCACTTCACGGAGGCAAAGGAGCGCCGGGCGCTCGTGGTGGCGGCCATGGGGGCCGTGGCGCAGCACGAGCGCGCGCTGACCCGCATGATGCTGCACGGCACCGGGGCCGCGCCCGGCCTGCTTTCGATGCCGCACGTCACGGTTCACGGGGAGGTCGACGACCTGTCCGTCAAGGAATCCTGTCTCGGCTTCAGCGTGGACGGCATGACGTCCGGCGAGGCCGTCGAACGCCTGGCCGTCGCCGGCATTCGCGTGCACAACCGCGTCTCGGACGCCTACTCGCGCCACACGCTCGAAGCGCTGGGGCTCAGCGAGTGCGTGCGGGCATCGCTGGCGCACTACAACTCGCCGGCCGACGTCGAGGCGTTCCTGACGGCGACGGCCCGGATGGAAAGGCATTGAGCATGAAGCGCTTGATCGATCTGACGCTCCCGATTCACGAAGGCATGCTGACGACGCCCGTGCCCTGGCACCCGCCCGTTGAGATCAGCATCCTCGGACGGCACGAACTCGAGGGGCGCGCCACGCGCAAGGTCACCCTCGGCACGCACACGGGCACGCACATGGACGCGCCGTACCATTTTGTGAAGGATGGGGCGACCATCGACCAGATCCCGCCCGAGGTGCTGGTGAACACGGCCGTGGTGCTGAACGTGGAGGGCAAGGGCGACTTCGCGAAGACCACGGCCGACGACCTGCGGGCGACCGGCGTGTCCATCCCCTCGGGCTGCGGGGCGATCATCCACACGGGCTGGTACCGGCGCTGGATGCATCGCGACTACTACGAGAAGTGGCCCTGCCTGACCATGGATGCCTGCGAGTACCTGGCCGAGTGCGGCGTGCGCCTGGTCGGGCTGGACGTGCCCTCGCCGGACGACCCGCGGGACAGGATCGCCTTCGGCGAGATCTCCCCGCTGCACTACTTCTTCCTCAGCCGGGGCATCGTTCTGGTAGAATTCCTGGCGAACCTCGACCAGATTCAGGGAACCGAGGTGCTGCTGATCGCCGCCCCGTTGAAGGTCCTCGGGGCGGACGGTTTCCCCGCCCGCGTGCTGGCGGTGGAGGAGTCCTGACAGGAACTGAGTGCAGGGAGTGAACGGGAGATGCGGAGATACGTTCTGACGGTCGTCTGCCTGTCGGTTGCCGTAGGCGTCATCGGAGTCCACGCTCAGGAGAACGTCCCTCCCACCGTGGTGCTGGACACGCTCGGCGTCTGGCGGATGCACAGCCAACTGGCGGCGCCGGTGCTCGAGTCCGGAGAGACGGCGCCGTTCAGTTGCCGCTGGATGGGCTACGAGACGCCCGCGGCGCCCGCGGGCTGGCAGGCCCCCGACTTCGACGACCGGTTCTGGAACCGCGGGCCGCTCACGCTCGTGCCGAGGACCGGCGTGCTGGCCCGCGCCTGCCTGCGCGGGCGCTTCACCGTGACCGATCCGGCGGCCGTGCGTGAGCTTCGCCTCTCGGCCGACTACAGCGGCGGAATCGTCGTCTATCTGAACGGCAGGGAAGTGGGGCGGGCGCACCTGGCCCCCGGGCAGGCCGTGGCCGACGGCCCCGGCGGGCAGGAACGCTCGCTTGCCGACCTGCCGATCCCCGCGGACGCGCTTCGGCAGGGCGTGAACGTGCTGGCCCTGGAAGTGGTGCGCGGTCCGTATCCGACCGAAGGGGCGGAGGAGGGCGAGGACGTCTACAACGTCAACACGTGCGAGATCAAGCGCGTGCGGCTGACGGCCGCCGACGCCGCGGGCCTCGTGCCGAACGCCGTCCGCCCGGACGGGCTCCAGGCCTGGCCGGCCGACCCGCTGGCGCTGGACCTGACGCTGGACTTCGGAGACCCGGCGGACGCATCGCGGCCGGTGACGATCGTCGGCGCGCGGAACGGGCTCTTCTCCGGCAAGCTCGTCGTCGCATCCCGCACGCCGATCCGCGGCCTGAAAGCCGTGCCGGGCGACCTGACGGGGCCCGGCGGCCGCATCCCGGCCGACGCCGTCGGCGTCCGCTACGGAGTCGAGTGGGGACGGCAGTTGCCCCGACAGCAGACGCGCCTCAACTCCCTGCATCCCTATGTGCTGTACGACGCGGGACAGTTCGGTGCGCTGTCGCCGGAGCCCCCGGCGGAGGCCCCGGTGGCGCCCCTGAAGCGCGCGTGGTACCGCGACATGGAGCTGCCGGACGCCGTCAGCCCCGTCCCGGGCGCCAACGTGCCCGTCTGGGTGACCGTGCGGGTGCCGGCCGACATCCCCGCCGGCACGTACACGGGCGCCGTGGCCGTGGGGGCGGAGGGCGAGCCCGCCCTGACGGTGCCGCTGGAGGTGCGGGTGGCCGACTGGACGCTGCCGGACACCCAGGACTATCGCACCTGGGTGGACATGATCCAGTGCCCGGACACATTGGCCCTGGAACACGGCGTGCCGCTCTGGTCGGACGAGCACTTCGAGATGATCGCCAACTCGTTCCGCCTCATCGGCCAGACGGGCAGCCGCACCGTCTACGTCCCGCTCATCGCCCATACGAACCTGGGCAACGAGGAGTCCATGGTGCGCTGGGTCCGGCAGGGCGACGGCTACACCTACGACTTCTCGATCATGGAGCGCTACCTGGACGTCGCCGAGCGGAACATGGGCGCGCCGAAGCTGATCATCTTCGTCGTGTGGGATGTCTACATGCTGCCGGCGAACGCGGCCGAGAACCCGCACGGAGTGGCCTTCCGCGTGCGCTCGCATCTGGAGCACATGGAGAAGATCGGCGGCCGGTACGGGCAGGGGCCGATGGTCACGATGGTCTCGCCGGGGCCGGACGGAACGACGGCCACCGAGCTTCTTTCGCTGCCGTCGCACCTGGACGCCGAGGCCAGCCGCCCGCTCTGGCAGCCGCTGTTCGACCAGCTTCGCAGCCGGCTGCGCGAGCGCGGCCAGGAGGACATCGCCACGCTGGGGCTTTTCCACGATACCTGGGCGACGAAGGCCGAGGTCGAACTCTTCCATGAGATGACCGGCGGCATGCCCTGGACCATCCAGTCCCACGGCGGGCCCGCCGAAGGCAAGCGGATGTATGACGTGACGCCCATCGCCTACCAGGCCGTCGTCTGGAGCGTGCGGTTTTCCGACGACGGGGCCGACGGCCACGGCAGGGGGAAGGGGATTCTCGAGAGCTTCCACGGCTGGAACCGACCGGTGCTGTGGTCGCAGTTCGACCGCTTCAGCCGCGAGGAGCACCCGACGACGCGCTGGCTCCGCTACCCGGAGGTGTGCATCACGGGCGCCCAGCGCGGGCCCGGCCGGCTCGGGGCGGAGTACTGGAGGGTCCTGCGGGACAACCGCGACCGGCGCACCGGCCGCTCCTACGAGCGCTATCCGGAGAGCAGTTGGCGGAACCTCGTGATCCCGGAGGCGGTCATGGCCCCCGGCCCGGGCGGCGCGGTCGCCACGAACCGTATGGAGGCCCTGCGCGCCGGCGTGCAGGAATGCGAGGCCCGGATCGTTCTGGAGCACGCGCTGACGGATGCGGAACGCAAGGCGCGGCTCGGGACGGATCTGGCCCGCCGGTGCGAGGAGCACCTGCAGGCGCGCCACATGATGATGTGGCTCAGCCTGAGCAACCTGCAGTTCTATCATACCCGGCCGGGAAGCGATAAGGGCTGGGAGACCACCTGCCTGGCCCGCAATTGGCGCAACCAGGCCAATGTCGGCGGGCACAACTGGTTCCTCAGTTCCGGCCACCAGGAGCGCACGGCGGAGCTGTTCGCCCTGGCCGGCGAGGTCACCCGGGCGCTGGCCGGCCCGTAGCCTTTGGCGAGGGAGAGAGGCGTGCGTATACGCGTCGTGAATCCATTTCGTGGGAACGAGGCCCGGGGACGGGAGAACCTGGAACGCATCCGGCGTCCGGACACGGAGTTCGACGTCGTCGATATCGGCGACTCCTACCCCCTGGCCAACAACCAGTTCCTCTACTTCCGTCAGCAGTGCACCGCCCCGACGCTGGAGCGCGTCATGCAGGCCGAGCGCGACGGCTGCGACGCGGTGTTCATCTCCTGCAACCTGGACATCGGGCTCTACGAGGCCCGCTCGCTCGTGGACATCCCCGTGACGGCCACGCTGGAGTCGGCGGCGCTCGTGGCGCACATGATGGCCGCCCGCTACTCGCTCATCACCGTGGACCACCAGAACGGCATGATCCAGCGGATGATGCTCCGCCAGTACGGCCTGGACGGGCGCCTGGCCTCGCACCGGCCGATCGGAATCGACGCGAACGACCTGTACCCGGACCGCACTCCGGAGGAAGACGTCTTCCGGGTGGCCGTCGACGTTGCCCGCCGCTGCGTGGAAGAAGACGGCGCGGAACTGATCATCGCCGGGTGCACGCACATCGGCTCGGTCCTCAGCTCCCGCATGGATCGAACGCTGGCCGCCATCGGCGTGCCCGTTCTGGACGGCATGGTCACCGGGTTCAAGATGGCCGAGATGATGGCCGACGCCTGCCGTCTGACCGGGCTGCCGGGCGCCAGCCGCGCGGGCTACTTCCGGCATCCGCCGGAGGGGGACTTCCAGGCGCTGCGCGCAGCCCGCCGTCCGTAGTCGGGCGTGCGGTTGACACCGCTTCGGGCGCATACCATACTGCCCGGCGGGAAGGCACGACCCTGCCGCCAGGCGGCCGTTGATGAGCGAAGATGATCCCCAGGTCTGGTCCGGCGTCGAGGCGCCACTGCCCGAGATCGCGTCCGTCGGGTTGATGGCGTTCGACCCGATCTACGCCGAGGAAGCGCACGTGAACCGTGCGGCCGAGATACTGCACGTGGTGGCGGGCTCGGTGAAGGTCCACATGCCCGGCGGCCCCGTGTCGGCCGGCCCAGGGGACACGCTTCTGGTGCCCTCCGCGTCCTCCCACCGGGACGAGTTCGACCTGGAAGAGGGGCTGGAGGTCTTCTACTGCGCCTTCCGGTGGGAGGCCGAGGAGGACTACTTCCGCGCCGTGCCGCCCCAGTCGCTCGAACGGCTTTCTCCGGCGTGTCGGAGCCAGATCGCCGGGCTGGCCGACCTGCTGCGGGCCGACCTGGCACAGGGCCGGGAGATGGACCAGCTCGTGGCCCGCTCGCGCATCCTGACGCTGCTGATGCTGATCTACCGCGATCTGGTTCCCCCGGCGGGCGAGGGGCAGGAGGCGCCGACGGCCTATGGAGAGGTGCGCAGGCACGAGTTGATGAGCCGCGCCCGCCAGTACATCCAGCAGCACTACGCGCGCTGCGTGTCGCTGGACGAGATCGCCGAGGCGCTGCACGTCAGCGGCTACTACCTCTCGCACGTGTTCAGCGCCGAGAGCGACTTCACGCTCTTCTCCTACCTGACGAGCGTGCGCATGGAGCGGGCCAAGGCGCTGCTGCTGGCAGGCGTCCTGAAGGTCTCCGAGATCGCCCGGGCGGTCGGCTACCGGAGCCCGAACTACTTCTCGAAGGTCTTCCGTCGCCACTTCGGCTGCTCGCCGCGCGACTTCGTTGCGTCGCACCGCCCGTAGGGAGAGGGGGGCCGCCCGCCGGCCCGCGATCAGTCCGATCGGTCCGATCCGACTGATCTCCCCAACAGATCGGGCGCCCCGTCAGGCATGGGGCCGCGGACTCAGCAAGATACTACCCGAGATGACAGAACCCACCTCTTGCCTCGGCCTGTGCCATGGGCCAGAATGACGTGCATCGAACCCGTCCCCAGTCCCCACGCCCCCGCGGAGAGAGCGGAAATGAGCAGCGCAGACGAGAAGCTGGCCATCCTCGGCGGCCGCCCGGCCGTCGCCCCCGGCACGATCAAGCCCTGGCCCCCGATTGACGAGACCGACCGTCGGATGGTCATGGCCTCCCTCGAAGGCGGCAGCCACGCCTACGGCCCCAACTGCATTGCGTTCCAGAACGAGTTCGCCGCCTGGAACGGCAACCGGCATGCGATCTTCACGAACAGCGGCACCGCCGCGCTGCACATGGGCGTGGCCGCCTGCGGCGTCGGCGCCGGCGACCACGTCCTGGTGACGGCCTACTCCTGGTCCTCCAGCGCCACGTGCGTCATCCACCACAACGCCATCCCGGTCTTCGTCGACATCGACTTCGACACGATCAACATGGACGTCGACAGGATCGAGGCGGCCATCACGCCGCGGACGAAGGCGATCATCGTCGTCCATCTGCACGGTTTGGCCGTGGACATGGAGAAGGTGATGGCCATCGCGCGCAAGCACAACCTGAAGGTCATCGAGGATGCCTGCCAGGCGCACGGCGCGCTCTTCGACGGCCGCCGAACGGGCACCATGGGCGACTGCGCCGCCTTCAGCTTCAATCAGAACAAGTGCCTCTGCGCCGGCGAGGGCGGCATGTTCGTGACCGACGACGACGAGATCGCCCGCAAGGCCGCGCAGGTCTGGAGCTTCGGCGAGACGCGCACCCCCGTCGAGAGCCGCGATTACCATGCCTACGCGCTGGGCTGGATGTACCGCGGCGCCGACATGCCCGCCGCCTTCGGCCGCGCGCAACTGCAGAAGATGGACGGCTACTGGCGCATGCTCCGGGCGAACGGCGACGTGATGAACCGCGAACTGGCCGGCATCAAGGGGCTGATCCTGCCGACGGAGCCGCCGCGGCACACCCACAACTGGTACAACTACTGCTGCCGGATCGACTTCGACGCCATCGGCTGGACGGGCGACCGGGTGAAGATGCGCGACGCCGTCGTCAAAGCGGTCAACGCCGAGGGTGTGCCGGCGAGCGTCTGGCAGCGGTTCATCCTGCCGGCCATGACCGTTTTCCAGGCCCGGAACGCCTACGGCGGCGGCTTCCCGTGGTCGATCAAGGGAGCGAACGAGGGCGTCGACTATGATCCGGCGCACTTCCCGGTCGCGCAGCGTCACTGCGACAGTTACTTCGCCCTGGTAATGGCCCTCCGGGCGCCCAACGGCCCCGACGTCGCGGCGAAGGTGGCCGGCGCGATCCGGAAGGTCTTCGAGAACATCGACCGGATCGACCCCGACGCCCTTTCGTGAGCGCCTCGACGGTGCAAGGAGACGGCGACCATGAAGCCGCAACTTCGGGCGGGGTTCGCAGAGATCGAGATCACGCCGCCCCCGGGCACGCACAAGATCGGCTGGCTCAAGGACATCGTGCCCGACTCCGTGCACGACCCGCTGCACGCGCGCGTGGCGGTGTTCGAACGCAGAGAGGAACGGATCGGTTTCGTTGTGCTCGACACGTTGAGCGTGCGCTGGACAACCACGCAGGGCATCCGCCGTCGCATCGAGGCGGAGCACGGGTTCCCGGGCCGCGGCATCATGGTGGCGGCCACGCACAACCACGGCGGCCCCGCCGTGGCCCACTGCGGCGTCGTGCCGCGCGATGACGGCTACGTGGAGGAAATGACGGGCCGGTGCGTGGCGGCCTTCGGCCGGGCACTCGATGCGCTGCGCCCGGCGACGCTCGGATTCGCGCGCACCTGCGAGTTCGACGTCGCCGCCAACCGGCGTGTCATCATGCGTGACGGCACCGTGCGCACGCACGCGCATTTCACCGAGCCGGACGCCGTGTGCCTGGAAGGCCCGATCGACCCCGAGGTGTCGGTGCTGGCGGCGCGTGGGGAGGACGGCACGCTTCTGGGCGCCATGGTCAACTTCGCCTGCCATCCGACGCACCTGGGCGGCGGCACACAGTTCACCGGCGGGTATCCGGGCGTGCTTGCGCGGGAGATGCGGTCCCTGGGCTGCCCGCATACCGTCTTCCTGGCGGGCGCGCAGGGCAACATCTCCTGCGAGCAGCCGGCCGGCCGGCCGGTCTTCAGCATGGACGACGCCGGGCGGCGGCTGGCCGAGGACGCGTGGAAGGCGCTGGGCGCGATGGAGTTCTCGGACGACTGGCCGCTCGGGGCCGCCGCCACCACCGTCACGCTGCCCTGTCGCGTGCCTTCCCAGGACGAGGTGCGGGGCACCGTGCGAGGCGCCCAGAGGTTCATCGATCCCGCGCTCTACGACGAGGGCATGCCGGAGGTTCTGGAGCGCATCCGCACGCGCGGCGCCCAGCCGGCGGAGGTCCAGGCGCTGTTCCTGGGCCGCCTGGCGATCGTGGGCATCCCGGCGGAGTACTTCGTGGAGCACGGCCTGCGCATCAAGACCTCGTGCCACCCGCGCCACGCGCTGGTGGCCGCGCAGGCGAATGGCATGGTCGGCTATGTGCCCACGCGCGAGGCGTTCGTGCGCGGCGGCTACGAGACGACCTTCGCCGGCTCCAGCAGGCTGGCACCCGAGGCGGGCGACCTTCTGGCCGACGCCGCCATACGGCTCATCCGCGAACACTGAACGGAGGCGTACCCGTGAAAGACACACCGGTCGGCATCCAGTTGTACTCCGTGCGCGGAGACTGCGAAAAGGACTTTGCGGGCACCCTGAAGGCCCTGGCGGACATGGGATACGACGGCGTCGAGTTCGCCTGGAACTACGGCAGCATGCCGCCCGACGAACTGGCAGACCTGCTCCGGAGCCTGGGCCTGCGCGCCTGCGGCCTGCACGCGCCGAAGGACCAGATCGCCGCGCCCGACAGCCAGGCGTACGCCTACGCCGCCGGCGTCGGATGCCCCTACATCAGCGTGAGTCTGGCCGGCGACGTGGAGAAGGACTGGCCGGCCGCCATCGCGCTGGTGCAGGAGGCCGGGAGGGTGGCGGCGGGGAAGGGCATCCTGTTCAGCTACCACAATCATGCCCAGGAGTTCCACACGTTCGACGGCAAGTATGCGCTGGACGCGCTCTACGAGCAGACAGACCCCACGCAGGTGATGGCGGAACTGGACACGCACTGGATCGCCCGCGGCGGCGCCGATCCGGTCGCCTACATCCGCAAGTACGCCGGCCGCGTGCCCCAGCTTCACCTGAAGGACATCGGCCCGAACGACGAGTTCATCGAGATCGGCCGCGGCGTCCTGGACCTGGAGGCCGTGCTGAACGCGGCGGACGATGCGGGCTCGAAGTGGATCATCTATGAGCAGGACCGCTGCGAGCGCCCCGCGCTGGAGAGCGCCCGAATCAGCATCGACAACCTGCACAAAGTCCTCGGCTAACGGAGCATCCATGAGATACTCGATGATGTCGTACACGATGACGCGCCAGAAGGAGCATTTCGACTTCGACGAGATGCTGCGGCTGACGGCCGAACTGGGCATGGCAGGGATCGATTTCTTCGGCAGCTGCGGCATGACGGTTGATGAGGTGCGCGCCCGCGTGGACGATGCCGGCATCCCCGTCGTCTGCTACATCTACAGCGCCAACCTGGCCGCGACCGATAAAGGCGAACTGACGAAGGCGCTCGACACAACGAAGCGGCAGGTGGACGAGGCCCTCGTCCTCGGCGCGCCGCTGATGATGGTGACGACGCCCGGCATCGAGGGCGTCGACCGGACCGAAGCCCGCAAGCGCTGGATCGGCGGGCTCCAGATGGCCAACGCGATCGCGCAAGACGCCGGCCTGGTGCTCTCCATCGAGAACTTCCCGGGTGCGGACAGCCCCTTCGTCGTCGGCGATGACGTGCTGGAGGCCATGCGGGAGGTGCCCGGCCTGAAGCTCACGTTCGACAACGGCAACGCCGGCACCGGCGAGGACCCGGGGGCGTCGTTCGCGCGCTGCGCCGAGCACGTCGTGCACGCGCACTTCAAGGACTGGCGCATCGTTGATGCGGCCAATCCGGGCGCCCGCCTCATGCTGGACGGGCATCACTACGTGGCCGCCCTCATCGGCGAGGGCGACATCGACCAGGCCGGGTCGCTCGCCGCCATGAAGAAGGCCGGCTACGACGGCTGCATCAACATAGAGTATGAAGGCAACGACTACACTCCGGCCGAAGGCGTGCGCCGTGCCGTCGCATACCTCCGAAGTCTTGAGGAGACCCTCTGACATCGAGCGCCCGCGTGGAGGATCGCCGGAACGTGCGGGAACTGACGCGCCGGGAGCGGCTGACGCGGTGCTACCGCCATCAGGAGCAGGATCGTCCGTGCGTGTACATCCGTACTGCCTTCCCGCCGGACGATCCAAGTTACGATCGTCTGAAGGCTTACATGCGCGCGCACACTGAGCGGAAGGCTTTCTGGGATACGGCGGCCTGCGAATCGCATCACCGGATCGACCGCCGCCGGGAGCCGCACTCGGACGACTGGGAACTGGAGGTCCTTACGCTCCACACGCCGGCCGGGCCCCTGCAGAGCACCCGCCTTGTCAGCCTGAAAGGGCAGCCCGGCCTGGACCGATCACATTTCATCAAGGGTCCCGAGGACGTCGAGACATACCTCTCGCTGCCGCTGCCCGACGTGGGAGGCGACGTCTCGGCCCACGCACGCTGCGAGGCGGCCATCGGCGACGCCGGGATTGCGGAGGCCGGACTCGGACACAATCCGGGCGGCGTAGCGGTCGAGCTTCTCGGCTCGGAGCTGTTTGCCCTCATGTCGGTGACACACCGCGACCTGCTCCACGCCCTGTGCGAGTGGCGCATGAACGTCCTGCTCAACCGCCTGCGCTATCTTCTGGCGCACGGCGTGGGCCCGTTCTTCTCGATCTCGGGCGAGGAACTCATCATCCCGCCCGTGCATAGCCCGCGCGATTTCCGCGACTTCAACGTGCGCTACGACCGGCCGATCCTGGACATGATCCACGAAGCGGGCGGGCGCGTGCACGTGCACTGCCACGGCTCCATCAGAAAAGTCATCGGCGACATGGTGGACGTCGGGATCGACGTGCTGCATCCGTTCGAGCCTCCGCCGCAGGGAGACATCACGGCGGCGGAGGCGAAGGCCGCCGCTCGCGGCCGTATGTCACTGGAAGGCAATATCCAGATCGACCGCATGTACGGCTGCGGCCCTGACGAGATCCGCGAGGAGACGCTGGCGCTGATCCGGGATGCCTTCGACGACCGCCGCGGCCTGACCGTCTGCCCGACCGCCTCCCCCTACATGCGCGACAAGGGCGAGGCCTGCTTCCCGGCCTTCCAAGCCATGATCGACACGGTCACCGGTTGGGCGCCCTGAGCCGTCGCCTACTGCCGTTGCGAGAGCACCTTGCGCTCGTAGCGGCGGATTTCTTCGAGCCAGGCCGGGCCGACGGGGACGCCGCACTGCAGGCAGTGGTAGTCCCAGACGGCGCCGAACGGGAGCGATTTCAGTTCCTCCAGAAGCGCCAGGCGCCCCGTGGTGTCGCCCTCCAGCTCCATCCGGCGCAGGCGGTCCGTCGGCTCCAGCATCGCCAGGAGCAGCGCCTTCAGGAACGCACGCGTGCCGATGACCCAGGCGGCGACGCGGTTGATGCTGGCGTCGAAGTAGTCCAACCCCAGATGGACGCGCGGCAGGTAGTCGTTCCTGACCAGCTCGGCGGCCAGCAGCGTCACGTCGTCGCCGAACGTGACCACGTGGTCGCTGTCCCACCGCACGCCGCGGCTGACGTGCAGCAGGATCTCATCCAGGAACGTCAGGACGGCCGAGACCTTGTCGGCCACCTGCTCGGTGGGGTGGTAGTGGCCCGTGTCGAGGCAGAGCAGCCTGGCGTTGGCCAGTGCGTAGGCGAGGTAGAACTCATGGGATCCGACCACGAAGCTCTCCGAGCCGATGCCGAACAGCTTGCCCTCCAGGCTGTCCAGGTTGTGCGCGCGGTCGAGCGGCTCCGCGTAGATCTCGTCCAGCGCGTCCTTGAGCCTGCGGCGCGGTGCCGCCCGGTCGATCGGCGTGTCCTTTGTGCCGTCAGGGATCCACAGGTTCGTGACGCAGGGGGTGCCCAGTGCCCGGCCGAAGTGCGCGCCGATACGGCGGCAGGCGATGGCGTGCTCGATCCAGAACCGCCGCACGCCCTCATCGCTGTGGCTGAGCGTGAGGCCGTCCTGGGCCAGCGGGTGCGAGAAGAAGGTCGGGTTGAAGTCCACGCCCATCCCTCGTTGGCGCGCCCAATCTGTCCAGCCGGCAAAGTGCTCGGGGCCGATCTCGTTGCGGTCGACCGACTGCCCGGCGAACTCGCCGTAGATGGCGTGCAGGTTGAGCCGGTGCGTGCCCGGGATCAGCGACACGGCGACGTCCAGATCGGCCCGCAGTTCCTCCGGCGTGCGCGCGCGGCCGGGGTAGTTGCCGGTGGCCTGGATGCCGCCGCCCGAGAGTTCCGCGTCGGGCGCCTCGAAGCCGGCCACGTCGTCGCCTTGCCAGCAGTGCAGGCTGACGGCGACGCCGCTCAGCCGGTCCAGTGCCGTCCGCGCATCGACCCCGAGTTCGGCATACCGCGAACTCGCCTCGCTGTAGACCCGTTCGACCTGCGCTCTGTTCGTCATGGGTACTCCTCGTTCGACGTTCAGTCTGCCGGGAGCCGGCGTTCCTCTTCGTGACGCCAGACCTCGGGATCCCCGGGTTCGTACCGCTGCGTGGGGAACGACCTGCAAACGACCGCTCGGGCCTCCTCGATCGAATCGACGCGGCCCGTGGCCAGCGCCTGCATCAGGACGTTGCCGATGGCGGTCGCCTCGACCGGGCCGGCCACGACCGGCCGTTCGGTCGCGTCGGCCGTGAAACGGTTCAGGAGGCCGTTGCGGGAACCGCCCCCGACGACGTGCAGGGCGTCCACGCCGTGGCCGACGACGGACTCCAGTTGCCGCACGTGCCGGCGGTAGGCGAGGGCCAGGCCCTCCAGGATGGCCCGGACCATGCCGCCCCTGTCCGCGAACGGCGTCCGTGCGTGCGCGGCCATGTGCTCGTTGATGCGCGCGGGCATGTTCCCCGGCGCCAGAAAGGCGTCGTCGCACGGGTCCAGCGCCGCTGCAAACGGTTCGGACGCCTCGGCCATGGCCGTCAGCGCCTCGTAGGCGAACGTCATTCCCTCGGACGCCCACTGCCGCCGGCACTCCTGGAGCGGCCAGAGCCCCATGATGTTCTTCAGCAGTCGGAAGGTGCCCTCGACGCCTCCCTCGTTGGTGAAGGCCGCCTCGAAGGTCTCGTCGGTGATCATGGGGCGGTCCCGCTCGACGCCGAGCAGGGACCATGTGCCGCTGGACAGATACGCCCAGCGGTCGCCCTCGGCGGGAACGGCGGCCACCGCCGAGGCGGTGTCGTGCGCGCCGACCGCCACGACGGGCAGGGGCCGCACGCCGATCCTGCGGGCCAGCTCGGGCCGAAGCTCGCCGATGCCCGTGCCGGGCAGCACGATGTCCGGCAGGATGTCGGCCGGCAGTTCGAGTGCCGACAGGACGGCCTCCGACCAGCACCCCGTGCGCATGTCCATCATCTGCGAGGTGCTGGCCAGGGTGTATTCGGCCAGCCGCTGACCGCACAGGTGCCAGTTGACCAGGTCGGCGATGAAGAGCAGCCGCTTCGCGCGTTCGAGCACCGGGTCGCCCGCCAGGCGCATCGCCAGGAGCTGGAAGACCGAATTGATCGGCAGGAACTGGATGCCGGTCCGGCCGTAGAACTCGCGCCTCGGCAGCCGCTCGAATGCGCGTTCCATCATGCCGTCGGTGCGGGAGTCGCGGTAATGATAGGGCGGCTCGATCAGGCGGTCGTCCTCGTCCAGCAGGCCGAAGTCCACCCCCCAGCTATCGACGCCGACAGCCTCGAGGCGGCCGCCGGCCCGGCCGGCCGCCCGGGCGATCCCCTGGTCGATCTCGGCGAACAGCCGCCCGATGTCCCAGCGGATGGAGTCGCCCTGAGGCACCGAACCGTTCGGGAATCGATGCGCCTCGAGCAGTTCCAGGCGCCCGGCCTCCAGGGTGCCGAGCATCACGCGCCCGCTCTCGGCGCCCAGGTCGACGGCGATGTAGCAGTGTTTGATCGGCATGGCGGTCCACCTCAGGTCCCGTGGATGCCCGCCAGTCTACCGTGCAGGCGGCCTCTGTCAACCGGCAGGCACGTCTGAGGCATCTGTACTGCGGGGCGCAGCGGCGGCGTCTCGCCGGCGGTGGCTGAGGCGTCCGCCTTCCGGGTAGTCCGTGGGGGGGGAAACGGCCGGCGTTTCGGAGCAAGGACGTTGCGCGCGGGCGTCGTTTCGGCGATCATCTTTCCCTGTACGGTTTTCGGTAGCTCCCGGTCCCCCCGTCGCCTGCAACATCTGGGAACGTATGAAGAAGCCAATCGCCATCGTGGTCGTCCTGGTGCTGCTCAGCCTTCTGGGCTGGCGGGTTTACGTCAAGGCCCGGGCGCATGCGGCGGGTGCGGCGGGGCCCGGCGCAGGCAGGGGGCAGGCCGTGCCGATCGAGGTTGGCCCCGTGAGCACCGGGCTGATCCGGGACGTCGCGTTCTTCACCGGCTCGCTGAGGCCGCGGTCCGAGTTCACCGTGGCGCCGAAGGTATCCGGCCGACTGGAGCAACTGCTGGTGAACATCGGCGACCGGGTGAGTCGGGGACAGGTCGTGGCGGTGCTGGACGACGACGAGTACGTCCTCGAGGTTGAGCAGTCGCGGGCCGAGCTGGAGGTCGCCGAGGCGAACCTGATCCAGACGGAGAGCGCGCTGGCGATCGGCCGGCGGGAGTATGAGCGCGTGCAGGCGCTGAGGGAGAAGGGCATCGCCTCCGAGTCCGACCTGGACGCTGCCGAGGCGAACTTCCAGGCCCGGACGGCCGCCGCGCGGGTGGCCGCCGCGCAGGTCGCCCAGAGGAGGGCGGCGCTCCAGTCCGCACAGGTCCGCCAGTCGTACACGCAGATTGCGGTGGACTGGGAGGACGGGGCCGACGAGCGGCTCGTGGGGGAGCGGTTCGTGGACGAGGGGGCGCTTCTGAGGGCCAACGACCCCATCGTCTCGATCCTGGATCTGAACACGCTGACGGCCGCCCTTCACGTCATCGAGCGGGACTACACGAAGGTCCAGCCCGGCCAGGAGGTCATGGTGACCACGGACGCGTTCCCGGAGGAGACCTTCTCGGGCCGGGTCGTGCGCGTGGCCCCTCTGCTGCGCGAGACCTCACGACAGGCACGGGTCGAGGTCGAGCTGCCCAATCCGCAAGGGCTTCTGAAGCCGGGCATGTTCGTGCGCGCCTCGATCGAGTTCGGAAGGGTCGAGAACGCGACGACCGTGCCGTCCTCCGCCCTGGCGCGCCGGGACGGGCGCTTCGGCGTCTTCCAGACGGACGAGAGCGGCCGGACCGTCCGGTTCGTCCCCGTGGTGCAGGGCACCCTGGACGGGGACCGGCAGCAGATACTCGAGCCGGCACTGACGGGCACGGTCGTGATCCTGGGGCACCACCTGCTGGAGGACGGGTCGGCGGTCACGGTCGTGACCGACGCGGACGAGTCCGGGGCGGGGGAGAGGGCGGCTTCATGAACGTTACGCGCCTCGCCGTGCACCGTCCGGTTCTGACGACCATGGTCGCCCTGGTCGTGGTGATCCTCGGCGGCGTCTCGCTGGCGCGCCTGCCCGTGGACCTGATGCCGGACATCACCTTCCCGACGCTGTCGGTCGCGACATCCTACGAGGATGCCAGCCCGGAGGAGATGGAGGAACTGGTCACACGGCCGACCGAACAGGCCCTGAGCGCCGTGCCCGGGGTCGAAGAGGTCAACTCGACCTCCGGCATGGGCACCAGTCAGGTGCGCCTATCGTTCGCCTGGGGCACCGACCTGGACGCGGCGGCCAATGACATACGCGACCGCCTGGACCGGGTGATCGGGCGCCTGCCGGAGGATGCCGAGCGCCCGATGCTGCGCAAGTTCGACCTGGCCAGCTTCCCCATCATGGTCCTGGGCGCGTCCAGCCGCCTGGACCCCGTGGAGATGCGTCGGATCATCGACGACCGGATCAAGTACCGCCTCGAACGGGTGCCCGGGGTGGCGGCGATCGACGTCTGGGGCGGGCGCGAGCGGGAGATCCACGTCAACCTGGACCCCGACCGGCTCAAGGGACTGGAGCTGTCCCTGGACCAGATCATCAGCCGCGTCCGTGCCGGCAACGTCAACGTGCCGGCCGGCAACATCGAGCGCGGCATCTACGACGTGCTCATCCGCACGCCCGGCGAGTACCGCAGCCTGGACGAGATCCGCAACACGGTCGTGACCGTGCGCGAGGGCGTGCCCGTGCTTTTGCGCGAGGTGGCGACCGTCGACGACACCTGGCCCCGGATCACCCGGATCGCGCGGGTGAACCGCCAGAACGGCGTGCAGATGTCGGTGAACAAGCAGTCCGGCACGAACACCGTCGACGTGGCCCGGCGGGTGCGCAGGGAGCTGGTGCTCCTCGCTCGCGATATCCCGCAGATCCGCCTGGTGCCCATCACGGACTCGGCCGATTACATCGAGCGTTCGATCACGAATGTCGGGACCACGGCCATGTACGGCGGCCTTCTGGCCGTGCTGGTGCTGCTGGTCTTTCTGCGCAGCGTGCGCAGCACGGGCGTCATCGCCACGGCCATTCCGTTGTCGATCATCGCTACGTTCGCCCTGATGTACTTCTGCGGGTTCACGCTCAACATCATGACGCTGGGCGGGCTGGCGCTGGGAATCGGCATGTTGGTGGACAACTCGATCGTCGTGCTGGAGAACATCTACCGCCTGCACGAGTCCGGAGTGCCGGCCGAGCGCGCGGCCGTCGACGGCGCCGATGAGGTCGCGTCCGCCGTCATCGCCAGCACGCTCACGACGGTGGCCGTGTTCCTGCCCCTGGTGTTCATGCGCGGGATGTCCGGCGTGATGTTCCGCCAGTTGGCCTACGTGGTGGCGTTCGCGCTGCTCTGCTCGCTGGGGGTGGCCCTGACGGTGGTGCCGATGCTGGCCGCCCGGCTCTTCCGCGCCCCCCGCAGGGAGCATGCCGCCCACAGTGGGCTCCTCGAGAGAGCGCGCCGGATGGGGACGGGCTTCACCGAGGGGATGGAGAGCGGCTACCGGAAGCTCCTGCACGCCGCGCTGGGGCACCGCCTGATCGCCGTTGCCGTGCCTGTGGCCATGCTGGTCGGCGCCCTTGCCCTGATTCCGCTGGTCGGCAGCGAACTGATGCCCGCCTCGGACGAGGGGGAGGTGCGGATCGACGGCGAGATGGAGGTGGGCACGCGCGTGGACGTTGTGGACCGGCAGTTCAGGCGCATCGAGGCCATCGTCGCCGAGCAGGTGCCCGAGTTGCGGCACATGGTGACGGGCGTGGGCGGCGGCGGCTTTCGGGCGGCCGGCTCCCACACGGGCAACCTGCGCCTCTCCCTGGTGCCCGCTGCGCAGCGGGATCGCTCCAGCGAGGAGGTGTCGGCCGCCCTTCGCGCGGCGCTGTCCGGCATCCCGGGCATGACCGTCCGCGTCCGGGCGGGGCAGGGCATGATGCGGATGCGGGGCGGAGGCTCCTCGGAGGCGGTGCAGGTGGACGTGCGCGGGTATGAGCTGGACATCGGCGACGCGCTGGCCGCACGGGTCGAGGAGGTGCTCGCGGAGGTCCCCGGGGTGACGGACGTCCGCCTGGGCCGCGAGTCCGGCACCCCGGAGGAACTGGTCCGCGTCGACCGCCGGAAGGCCGCAGACATGAACGTCACCGTCGACGCCGTCGGCAACATGCTCCAGACCGTCCTCTCCGGCACGCGGGCCACCAACTACCGCGAGGGGGGGGACGAGTTCCCCGTCATCGTCAAGCTGAAGGACGCCGAGCGGATGGACCTGCGCGACCTGCTGGACCTGACGATCACGAACGCCGACGGCCAGCCGGTGGTGCTGCGGAACGTCGTGACCGTCGAGCCCGAGACCGGGCCCGTCCGCATCACTCGCAAGGACCAGGAACGCGTGGTGACCGTGTCGGCCAACATCAGCGGGCGGGACATGGGCAGCGTTGTCCGGGACGCGGCCGAGAAGCTCCGCTCGGTGCCCGTCCCCAGGGGGTTCAGCATCGCGTTCGTCGGCGACTACGAGGATCAGCAGGAAGCCTTCCGTGAACTGCTGCTGAGCATCATACTCGCCCTCATTCTCGTCTACATGGTGATGGCCGCCCAGTACGAATCCCTGCGCGACCCCTTCGTCATCATGTTCTCCGTGCCGGAGGCCGCCATCGGCGTCATCCTGCTGCTGCTCCTGACGAACACGACCTTCAACATCCAGTCCTACATCGGCTGCATCATGCTGGGCGGCATCGTGGTCAACAACGCCATCCTGCTGGTCGATCAGACGAACCTGCTGCGCCGCCGCGACGGCCTGCCCCTTCGAGAGGCCATCGAAGAGGCCGCACGCCGCCGGTTGCGTCCGATCCTGATGACCGCCCTGACGACCAGCCTCGCGATGCTCCCGCTGGCGCTGGCGCTCAGCGAGGGCAGTGAGGCCCAGGCGCCGATGGCCCGGGCGCTGATCGGCGGGCTCCTCAGTTCCACGCTGATCACCCTGGTCTTTGTGCCCGTCGTCTACTCCGTTTTCGAACGCAAGACGCCCGCCAACGATGAGTGACACGATGCGCAGCCTGCCCGCCGCCCCGGCAAAGCGTGCACGGCCCGTCCTTCTGGCCCTTCTCGTCCTGCTGCCGGCCGCCGGGGCCTGCGCGCTGCAGGGCGACCTGCACGCCGAGGCGAAGCCCGCGGACGTCAGGATCGCGCCGACGCGGACGCCCGCCGACGCCCCCGCACGCGAGGCCCGGGACTCCGCCGATCCGCGTCCGATGGACGACGGGCCTCTGTCCATCGACGTACAGGATGCCATCCTGCTCGCGCTCGAGAACAACCGGGAGCTGTCGGTCCAGCGGCTCCGCCCGTCGATTCGCGAGACGTTCGAGGACGAGGAGCGGGCGGGCTTCGACCCCGTCCTTTCGGCCGCCGCCGCGTGGTCGCGCCGGGAGACGGACGGGGCCGGGGGCGCGAACCGCTCCGACGTGACCGGTACCGTCGAGCTGGGGCTCGGCGTCGACCAGGTGTTCCCGACGGGCACGGCCGTGGGGGTCTCCGCCACGGCCGACCGCACGGCCGCCTCCGGTGCGGCCGACCGGGCCGCCGCACGCGTGGGTGTGACGGTGGCACAGCCCGTTCTGCGCGGGCAGGGCTCGGACGTCAACCTGGCCTCCCTGCGCCAGGCACGCCTGGACACGCGCATCACCGAGTATGAACTGCGCGGCTACGCCGAGGCGCTTGTGGCGCAGGTGGAGGAGACCTACTGGGACTGCGCGCTGGCGTCCGAGCAGATCGCCATCTTCGAGGATTCCCTCAGACTGGCCGAGCAGCAGCTCACCGAGACCGAGGAGCGTATCGCCGTCGGGACGCTGGGCGAGGTCGAACGGGCGCCGGCCCAGGCGGAGGTCGCC
Source organism: Candidatus Brocadiaceae bacterium (assembly GCA_012728835.1). Taxonomy (NCBI): domain Bacteria; kingdom Pseudomonadati; phylum Planctomycetota; class Candidatus Brocadiia; order Candidatus Brocadiales; family Candidatus Brocadiaceae; species Candidatus Brocadiaceae bacterium. The sequence goes on from JAAYEJ010000053.1 coordinate 32,209, forward strand.
CAGCGGCGCGAGGGCCTGATCGCCGCCCGCGCGTCCCTGGCGACGACCCGTCTGCGGCTGCTTCGGCTGCTGAACGTCCCCGGGGACGACCCCTACGCCCGTGAGCTGCAGATGCGCGCGGAGCCTCCGATGGAGCGCGTGGAACTGGACGAAGTGGCCGCGCACGTGCAGGTTGCGTTGCGGATGCGGCCGGAGCTGAACCAGAGCCGCCTGGCCGTGCGGCGCGACGAACTGGAGGTCGTCCGGACGCGCAACGGGCTCCTGCCGCGCCTGGACCTGTTCCTGACCCTCGGCAAGAGCGGCTACGCACGGTCGTTCGGGGGGGCGGCGGGCGATCTGGACGGACACGGCTACGACGTCACGGTGGGCGCGGCGTTCGAGCGACCGTTCTTCAACCGCGCGGCCGAGGCCCGCCACCGGCGGGCCACTCTGAACCGGCGTCAGGCCGAGGCTGCCCTGGCGAATCTGGAGCAGCTTGTGGAACTCGACGTGCGCTCTGCGTACATCGCGGTTGAGCGCGCGAGCGAGGAGGTCGCGGCCACGGCCGTCACGCGGGCGTTCCGAGAGGAAGCCCTGCGCGCCGAGACGGAGAAGTTCCGCGTGGGCGCCTCGACGACGTTCCTGGTTGCGCAGGCGCAGCGCGACCTGTTGGCAAGCCGGATCGCCGAGCTGCAGGCGGCCGTGAGCTACCGCAAAGCCCTGGTCGACCTCTACCGTCTCGAGGGCTCCCTGCTGACCCGTCGGGGCATTGCGGCCCCGGGCGACGGCCCCCCGGACGGCCCCGCAGCACTGCTCCGGGGAGGCGCCGCCGCGCCCCCCAATGGGTAGCGCCGGTCGGCGCCGCCCGGCCGGCGGGCCGGACGGTCAGGCGCCGCAGTTGCAGTTCCCGGCGTCCGGGTCCAGACCGAGCGTCGCCCAGACGCCCTCGGTCTCCTCGCAAAGCCCGACGGGGCAGACGTCGGCCAGGGCCTCGACGGCCGGGCGGTAGAGGCCCAGCCGGACCTCCAGCGGGTAGCGGGCCAGTTGGTGGCGGTCGGCCGGCTTCTCCAGGCCGGCGAACAGGCCGTTGTCGACGAAACGCCAGAGGTTCGCCTCCGCGCGCAGGGTCCCCAGCGTCACCCGTTCCGGCGCCAGCCGCCGGACCTGTTCGATGACCGCCGCGTAATCGAAGCCCGCGATCATGGGGTCGATACGGATCCGCACGCGCCAGCCCTGATCCATGAGGCGCCGGGCCGCCTCCAGCCGGTCCTCTGCGGAGGCCGCGCCCGTCTCATACTCCGCGGCCGCATCGGGGGCATTCACGGAGAAGGAAACGATCACGTTCGCGCAGGGCGTCGTCTCGAACAGCGGCCCGCAGTCGCCGATGCCCCCCTTGGTCACGAGCAGCAGGCAGTGCGGGCGGCCCTTCGCCTCCGCCGCGGTTCGGAAGACCTCGACCAGCTTGCTCATGAGCGGGCGGTCGGGCTCGAAGGCGAGGCTGTCGGACAGGTTGCCCGTGTTCAGCGTGTAGGACTCCAGACCGTCGGTCGCGATCCAGTCGCGCACTTCGTCCATGATGCGCGCGGTGTTCGTGAACGCCTGTGCGCCGTCCAGGTACCAGAACGACGACTTCAGGTAGCAGTAGCTGCACTGCGGTGCGAACGTGCAGCCGTTTGCGTGCGCGAGCACGTAGAAGTTGGGGCAGACGGTGCCCGCGGGCGTTGTACGGAACACCTCGACGAACTGCGTCTGGCGTTCGCGCAGGGTGCAGGACGGTGCGTTGTCTCGGCTCAAAACGGGTACCCTCCCCTCAGTCAAGGCACAGCATCTCTCCCGGCGCCAGGACCGCCAGGCCGTCCGGGACGTGGTCGCAGAGATCCGGCAGGAACGTCCCGGCCGCGTGCCTGCGCCGTTCGTCGGCGTCCAGGTGGATCAGCACGTAGCGCCGCGGGGCCAGCGTCTCGATGAACGCCACCCAGCCGCCGCCCCACCAGGGCCCGATCAGCAGGACGTCGAGCGCGCCGAGTGCGGCCGCGTCGATGCGGCTCGTGTCCTCGTTGTCGCCGTCATGGAAGAACCGGAACCCGGCCGTCTCGACCAGGTACGAGTTGTGGTCGCGTGTGTGGAACGTGCGCAAGGCGGTCACCCGTGCGGACGGCAACTGCCGGCAGACGCTTCGGGCGCATTCGCCCGCAGGGGCAAGCGGCGGCTCCATCTCGCAGAGCCGGTCGGCCGGCACCCTGTCCCGAAGCCGCCGGATCACCGAGCGCGGCCCGACGACGGTCGCGCCCGTGCGCCCGGCCGCATCGGCCACTCGCCGGGCGTCGAAGTGGTCCCGATGCGCATGGGTGACCAGGATGAGGTCGGCCCGGTCGTCGCCCGGCACGGCCTGGCCGCCTTCGTCCGCCAGGCCGTGAAAGGCGTCGACGTAGACGACGGCGCCCGCCGCGGCGATGCACAGGCCGGCGTTGGAGATCAGCGTCACTTGGGCAGCCATGCAGGCAATCCGCCGGAACAGGGTCTCGAGGTGCTCCCGATGCCGAACGTCCCGATGCGGCCGACCGGCTCGACGGCAGGTCCTCATGTGCCATTCTACGGCCCCGTCGCGGCAGCGTCCAGGACAGCCGAGCCCCCCGGTGGGTGGCGCCGCGCGGGCCCCCACGGCGGCGGGGGGGGCAGGGGGGCATGCGCGGCCGGCGGGCGCTTCCGGCGGGTCTTCCTCGCGACGCCGATTTTACGAAAAACACGATTCAGGTATTGACAACGCCGTGGCATACGTCATACTAATGGGGATGATCTTGCCCGCCTGGTGACAGGTGTAGTGGCAATGGCTGCAGCGGCAGACGGGCCGCTGTGCGTCCGAGGAACGAGCGCAGAGTGCGCCAAGACATGGGGGGACGGCTATCGGGTACCGCGACAACTGAGTAGAACGACCGTCGTGGCCGGCTGTCTGTCTTGACGGTGTGCGCGTGCACACCGGTCCTCGAGTATGCGGCGTCCTTCCCCATCCCGAAGGCGCCAACCAGAGCGGGTGAGAAGACCAACGATGAAGCACACGGACGATTCGACCGGAGAGGATTCCGACGACAGACCTCCATCGGATGCGGGCGGCATAGCCGTCTGCCCCCGACCCACCGTTTCGGACGCCCCGTCTTTTGCGGCATTGATGGAGCGACCGGAGTGGGAAGACTGGCACTGGCAGATGCGCAGGCGCGTCCGGTCGCTCGCGCAACTGCAGCGGCTGTTTCCCGACCTGCCGACCTCCCTGGGGACGGCCGAGGCGATCGGCCGATTTCCCATGGCGATCACGCCGTACTACGCCTCCCTGATCCGTTCGCTGGACCCCGGCGATCCGATCCTGCAGATGTGCGTTCCGCAGGGGCGGGAATGCTGCGACCCGCCGCACCTGTGCAGCGACCCGCTGAAGGAAGACGACGACATGCCGGTGCCCGGGCTGGTGCACCGGTATGAGGACCGGGCACTGCTGCTGGCCACGACGGTGTGCGGCTCCTACTGCCGCCACTGCACGCGCAAGCGCATCGCCGGGCAGCGCGAGACGACCGTCACGGCCGCTCAGCTTCGGGGCATCCGCACGTACCTGGAGGCCCATCCGGAGGTGCGCGACGTGATCGTGTCCGGAGGCGATCCGTTCACGATGGAGACGACAGCCCTGGAGGCCGTCCTGCAGACGGTGCGGGGCGTGCCCTCGGTGGACGTCGTGCGCATCGGCACGCGCTGCCCGGTCGTCATGCCCATGCGGGTGACGGACGATCTGGTGGCCATGCTGCGCCGCTACCATCCGCTCTACGTCAACACCCATTTCAACCATCCGGCCGAGCTGACGCCCCGTTCGATCGAGGCCTGCGAGCGCCTGGCCGACGCCGGCATCCCCATGGGCAACCAGTCGGTGCTGCTGCGAGGCGTCAACGATTCACCGCAGATTCTGGAGGCGCTGTTCCGCGGCCTGCTGCGTATTCGCGTGCGCCCGTACTACCTGTACCAGTGCGATCTGGTGCGCGGGGTCGAGCACTTCCGCACGCCCCTGGCCCGGGGCATCGAGATCATGGAGTACCTCCGCGGGCGCCTCAGCGGCCTGGCGATCCCGAGCTTCATCGTCGATGCGCCGGACGGCGGCGGCAAGATCCCCGTCCTGCCCAACTACGTCGTCTCGGTGAGCCCCACGCATACCGTGCTGAGGAACTACCAGGGGGTGCTGGTCGCCTACCCGGAGCCCTCGGACACCCCTTGGCCGGCCGGTGAGGCGGACGCCTCGACCGCACCGACCGGCGTCTGGCATCTGGCCAGCGGCAACGCCCGCCACGTCGAGCCGGCGGTCCCGCGTCGCCGGCGGCGCAAGCCCGGGCCGGCCCACGGAGACCGGGCGGTGGGGTAGCGCCGGGCCGCGTTCAACAACGGTTCCATTCGAAGCCTTCCCGTGCGCGCGGCCCTCGACGCCGTGCGCACGGGCCCCCAGGCGGTGAGGGTGCACTATGGGTCTGAGTATCGGCCTGGTCTATGACCTCCGGAGCGATTACCTGGCCATGGGCTGGAGCGAGGAGGAGGTCGCCGAGTTCGACTCCGACGAGACGATCGACGCCCTGGCCGACGCGCTGACGGCCCTGGGCCACGACGTGGAGCGGGTAGGGCACGCACGCGCGCTGGTCCGCCGGCTCTGCGACGGCCGCCGGTGGGACCTCGTGTTCAACATCGCCGAGGGCCGGCACGGCCGCTGCCGAGAGGCCGTCGTGCCGGCGCTGCTGGAACTCTACGAGGTGCCCTGCACGTTCTCCGACCCTCTCGTGTGCGCGATGACACTGGACAAGGCGGTCGCCAAGCGCGTCGTCGCCTCGGCCGGGCTGGCCACCCCCCGCTTCCACGTCGTGGCGGGCGAGGACGACCTGCCCGACGTCGATCTGGCCTACCCCCTGTTCGCCAAGCCGTTGGCCGAGGGGACGGGGAAGGGCATCGACGGCTCCTCGCGGATCGAGACGCGGGAGCGTCTCGAGCAGGTCTGCCGGCGGCTGCTGGCGCGCTACCGCCAGCCGGTCATCGTGGAGGAGTACCTGCCCGGGCGGGAGTTCACGACCGGCATCCTGGGCACCGGACGCGACGCGCGCATCCTGGGCACCATGGAGGTGTGCATACGGCCGGACGCCCCGGAGAGCGACTACTCGCGGGAGATGAAGGAGCGCTGCAAGGAGTTCGTGGACTACCGGCCGCTGGAGGCGTCCGCACTGCGCGATGAGCTGGAGGCCCTCGCGCTGGGGGCCTACCGGGTGCTCGAGGTCCGCGACGCCGGCCGCCTGGACTTCCGGCTCGATTCCCGGGGGCGGCCCGCCTTCCTGGAGGCCAATCCGCTGCCCGGCCTGCACCCGACCCATTCGGACCTGCCCATGATCGCCACGCAGGAAGGCATGTCCTTCGTCCGGTTGATCGGGGAGATCGTCGAGAGCGCGACCACGCGGGTCGGCTCCGGCGCGGGAGGTGACCATGCCCGACCGTAGCGAAGGCGTCCTGATCCTGTACAACGTGCCCCTGAACGCCGACGGAGTCGACGACGCCCCGTGCGCGGAGGCCGATGCGGGTGTGCTGGACCAGGTGCGGGCGGTCGGGCACGCGCTGGAGGCCCTGGGCGTCCCGTTCCGAAGCGCCGGCGTGCGCACCCTGGGGGACCTGCCGCGGGAACTGGCGACGGCCCCGGAGGCCGCGGTCTTCAACCTCGTCGAGGCTCTGCGGGGCGATGCGCGCGACTTCACGCTCGTGCCCGCGCTCTGCGCAGCCTTCGGCAAGGCGTGCACGGGCGGCGACACCTTCTGCCTGGTCCACACTTTGGACAAGTGGCAGGCGAAGGCGGCGCTGCGGGCGGCCGGGGTGCCGGTGCCGGACGGCGTGCTGGCCGTGGCGCCCATGGCGGACGCGACCGGCCTGCCCGGGGGGCCGCTCATCGTCAAGCCGTGCCGGGCGGAGGCCAGCGAGGGGATCGACGCGGACTCGGTGTTCGAGGGCCAGGGGGCGGGCCTGGACGCGGCCGTCGAGCGCGTCTGCGCGCAGTTCGGCTGCCCGGCGCTCGTGGAGCGCTTCCTGTCCGGACGCGAGGTCAACGTGTCGGTGCTGCAGCGGGGGGCTTCGACGGAGGTGCTGCCGCTTGCGGAGATCGAGTTCGTGGACTTTCCGCCGGAGGCGCCCCGGATCGTCGGCTATCGGGCCAAGTGGCTTGCGGACTCCGCCGAGTTCCGCAACACGCCCCGGCGCATCCCGGCGGACCTGCCGGAGGCGACCGCCGACGAGGTGCGGCGCCAGGCCCTGCGCGCCTGGGAGGCGCTGGGTTGCCGCGATTTCGCACGCGTGGACTTCCGCCTGGACCGGCAGTTGCGCCCCCACGTGCTGGAGGTGAACGCCAACCCGGACCTCTCGCCGGACGGCGGCTTCGCTGCGGCGTTGGCGGCGGCCTCGATCCCGTTTGAGGAGTTCGTCCGCGTCGTGCTCGAGAACGCCCGCCGTCGCGCGGCCCGCACCGAGGGGCGCGTGCAGGCGGCGCCGGGCGCGCCGGGGGGAGTGCGCATCCGGTGCTCGCGGCCCGACGATCGCGCCGCGATTGCGGCCATCGCGGTCGAGACGCGGGTGTTCCGCCCCGAGGAGGTGGCCGTGGCCTGCGAGGTGCTCGATGACGCCCTCGCCCAGGGTCCCGAGGGGGACTACCGGTCCTTCACCGCGGAGGTGGGCGGCCGGCCCGCCGGCTGGGTCTGCTTCGGGCCCACCCCGTGCACGCAGGCCACGTACGACATCTACTGGATCATGGTCGCCCCATGGGCGCAGGGCACGGGCGCGGGCCGCGCGCTCATCGCGCACGCGGAGGACCTGATTGCACGCAGCGGCGGGCGGCTGGCCGTCGTCGAGGCTTCGGGGGGCCCGCCCGGTGACCGCGCACGCGGCTTCTACGTGCGCGTCGGCTACGAGGAGGCCGGGCGCGTGCCCGACTTCTACGCGCCGGGGGACGACAAGGTGATCTACCTCAAGCGCCTCGGTCCGCCGGCCTCTTCGTGACGCTGTGACCTCCGCAGGCGATTGCCCTTGGGGCCGATTGTGGGGCAGGATGCTATGGCGGAGAGGGGGGGATTCGAACCCCCGGAGGAGCTTTCGCCCCTCAACGATTTAGCAAACCGTCGCTTTCGACCGCTCAGCCACCTCTCCGCGGGGCCGTCGACCATGGGCGCCAGTGTAGTGCATATCCCCGCGACATGCAACGCCCGACGGTCCGTTGCGAGTGCGCCGCGCATGCGCTATAACGGGCACGCCGCATGAGCACCGCACTCCCCGGGGAGCCGGCAATGACGGCAGGGCAGGGCCTGCACTTCGACAGATTCGGCCGCAGCTATCACCTCCGGATCCGCTCCGCTGAGGATCTGGAGCGCGTGCTGTCCCTGGACGATGCGTTCTGGGTGGCCACGAGCGCTCCACTGTCGGGACTCGACTCGACGTCCGAGTTCCTCGCGTTCGTGGATGCGGACTCGAACCGTCGCATCCGGGCCGAGGAGGTTCGCGCCGCGATCCGGTGGCTTTTGGAGCGACTCTCCGACCGCGACCACCTAACGGAGGAGACCGACCGGGTGGCCCTGGCGTGGATCGACGTCGACCGGCCGGAGGGACAGGCGCTGGCGGGCGCGGCGCGCTACATCCTGGCTCGGCTGGGCGAAACGGAGTCGGACGCGATCTGCGTGCAGAACGTGCACGCGTTCGAGCAGGAACTGCACACGCGCCCGATCAACGGAGACGGCGTCATCACGCCCCAGGCCGCCCGGGACGACGCCATGGCCCGTTTCATCTCCGACGCGGCCGAATGCACGGGCGGCACGCGGGACCTGACCGGCCGGGCCGGCATCACCGAGGAGCAGCTCGATGAGTTCCTCGAGCAGGCGCGCGCCTACCTCCGGTGGGTCGCGCAGGCGGACCTGCCGCAAGGCGTCTCGGCCACTCGGGTCATGCCGCTGGGCGAGCGGACGCCGGCGGCCTATGAGGCGTTCCGGGCCGTGGCGCAGAAGGTGGACGGGTTCTTCGCCCGCTGCCGAGTCGTACGGTTCGACCCCTCGGCCGCCCGGCGCATGGGCATCGGCGCAAGCGAGGTGGCCCCGGCGGACCTGAGCAGCCCCTCGGCGATCGACGCCGGCCTGGCCCGTGCGCCGCTGGCGGAGCCGAACGCCGAGGGCCTGCTGGCGCTCGACGACTCGGTCAACCCCATCTACCACGACGCGATCCGCACGTTTGCGCGCACGACCGTCTGGCCCATCCTGCGCGAGGCGGTGCCGGCCCTGACGGAGGACCTGTGGCGCCGGGTGACGGAGGTGCTCTCTCCTTACGCCGAATGGGTGGCTGCGAAGGAGGGCGGGGCGGTCGAACGGCTGGGTCGGCAGCGGCTGGCCGAGTGCCTGAGCGGGCGGTATGCAGCGCGGACCCGCGCCCTGCTGAGGGCCGACCGTGAGGTGGCCGTCCGGCTGGCGGAGGCGCGCGAACTGAAGAGGCTGCTGCTCTACCACAAGCATCTGCTGTCGTTGGCGAACAACTTCGTCAGTTTCCCGGACCTCTACACCCCCGGACGGCGTGCCGCCTTCGAGATGGGCTCGCTGGTCATGGACGGCCGCTGGTTCAACTTCGCCGTCAGGGTCGAAGACGTCCAGGAACACGCGAAGGTTGCACGTTCGGGGGGCATGTACGTGTTCTATGCCGAACTGACCCGAACGGACGTGCCCGAGGATATGATGGTGGTGGCGTTGCCGGCCACCGCGGGCACGCTCGGCAACCTGGGCCCTGGCAAGCGCGGGGTGTTCTACGACCGGCGGGGCCGGCACTACGACGCGCGCATCGTGCACATCATCGACAACCCCATCAGCTTCCACGAAGCGCTGGCATCGCCGTTCGTGCGCCTCGGGCGCTTTGTCAGCGGCAAGATCGAGGCCATCTCGGGTACGGCGGAGAGGGCGCTCGAAAACCGCCTGGACAAGGTCACCGAGAAGGTGCAGGTGGGCGTCGAGCAGGCCGTGGCCAGGCAGGCGCCCGTCGCCGCCGGGGCCGAGGCCGCGCGCACGTCGGCCCGCCGCCGCGACGTCCTGCTGGGCGCCAGCGTCTCGGTGGCCGCCCTGGGCTCCGCGTTCGCCTATGTCAGCTCCAGGCTGGTCGACCTGTTCGGGTTCATGAAGACGAACCCGATCCAGACGACCCTGGCGGTTCTGTCCGTGCCGCTCGTCGTGTTCGTGCCGACGGCGATCGTGGCCGCCATCAAGCTGAGCCGCCGCGACCTGAGCGCCCTGCTCGAAGGCTCCGGGTGGGCCATCAACGCGCGCATGCGCCTGGACCGGCACCAGCGCCTCCAGTTCACGCAACGGCCGCGGTTCCCGAAAGGGGCCACGGGCGGCCCGCGCTCCCGACGGCTGCGATGGGTGCTGATCCTGGTGCTGGCGCTGTCGCTTGCGGCCCTCCTCGTCTGGATGGGGCGCGACGCGGTATAATGGACACTGATCGCCAGTGAACGGAGGTATCGGCCATGTCGGACTGCCTGTTCTGCCGCATCGCGGAAGGGAAGATCCCGGCGGCCGTCCTGGCCGCCGACGAGCACGTGGTCAGCTTCCTGGACATCCGTCCGGTCAACCCCGGCCACGCGCTGGTCGTGCCCAGGCGCCATGCCGACGATCTGATGGGGCTGACGGAGGGCGAGATGCTGGCGGCGATGGCCATGGTGCGGCGGGTGGCGTCCGCCGTGGTGCAGGCGACCGGCAGTGCGGGCTTCCACGTCCTTCAGAACAACGGGGAGGCGGCCGGCCAGGTCGTCCGCCACGCGCATTTCCACGTGATTCCGCGGAGGCCCGGCGACGGCTTTGACCCGGGCTGGCGGCAGATCGAACCGGAGGCCGGGCAACTGGAGGCGCTGCAGGAGGCGATTCGTCGCCTGCTGTGACGCCGCCCGGGGGCCGGATGCAGGCGGCCGGGGGGCAGGGATGAGGATCTCGTTGGCAGCGCTGGTCGTTCTCCTGCTCTGGGGTGCGTGTGCACCTGCTGGGGCAGCGACCAGGCTGACCGAGATCCCGTCCGACGGCGGCGCGACCTACAGACTGGACAACGGGGCGGTGTCGGTGGCGGTCCTGCCGGCCGACGGGGCGGCCGTGGTCCTTCGCGGATCCCCGGCCGGAGGTTCGGGCCACCTGGTGCGCGACGTGTACCTTGGCCGGCCCTGCCGGTACCGTCTGGCCGACCTCGTGCGGTCCGACTCGCTGGCGGTCCTGCGCCTGCACTGGGAGAGCGTGGAGGGCCTCGAGGTCGTTAAGACGATCTCCGTGCTCGACGGCGTCCGGCTGGTGCGCGTGGACTACGAGGTCACGAATGCCTCCGGTTCGGACGCGACCCTCGGCACGGGGTTCCGGTTCGGGGCCACGGCGCCGGACGGGCGGGTTGTCGTGCGCCATGCCGGGGGGCAGATGCGCGGGACGGCGGAAGAACTGCCCGACGCCTCGGGCGCCTCGTTCCGTTCTGTTGCCTGGTTCGCGCTGACCGCCCCCGGCGGCGACGGGCTCGCCGTCGTGGCGCGCGGGGGCGCCCTGAGCCAGCTCGACCTGCAGCGTCCCGGCCCGGACGAGATGGTTGCGAACGGCTGGCTCCGTGCGCTGCCGGAAGGGCGGGTTCTGCGGACCCGCCTGACGCTTGTGCCCGTCGAGCATATGGAGGGGCTGGTCAGTGCGAGCGAGTCGCACCTCTGCGCCGTCGGCATGGAGCACGTGGCGAATGCCTGCCGCATCTCGCTGCAGGTGCTGCCGCTGCTGGAGACCGTCAACGGCCGGGCACGTCTCGAACTGGCCGACCCCACGGGGGCGGTCCTGTCCATCGATGCCGGACGGCTGACACTGGCCGTCGGCCGGCCCACCCCCATGACACTGCACTGGGGCAACCCGAAGCCGGGCGTCTACGACATGCGTCTGCTTCTCCCCGGCCTTCCCGCACCCCTGGTCCTGGGACGATGTCGCATCGCGGCGGACGGGCCGCGCCTGGAGCCGTCCCCCGGCCGGCCGGTGGGGCTGGGCCGCCTGGGGACGGTGCGGCCGCGTGCCGGGCAGGGCGGGGCGGCGGGGCCGGAGAGCCGCGCGGACATGTTCTACGGCGGGCCGTCCGAACGTCTGAGCGTCGTTCGGACGGACCTGGGGGTGGACGAGACGGAGACCCTGGTCGTCGGCGTCTCGCAGGGGTTGACAGGAGGGCCCCTGGAGGCCCGGCTCAGCCGGTTCGTGGCGAGGCAGATGGGCCGCGAGCTGTCCTCGAGCGCCTGGGAGTTCCTGCGGATCGTCGCCGCACGGGCCGCCGACAGCACGCACGTTCCGGGTTCGGTCACGGCGGCGGGAGCGGGGCCGGTGCAGACCGGCTCGCCCGTCGGGCTGAGGCTGCGCAGCCCGAACGTCCATGCGGCGACCTACGCGGGGCATCTGGAGGTTCGGCGCGGGCGCGAGAACGGTTCGCTGCCGATCGAGGCCACCATCTGGCCGGTCCGGCGTCTTCGGCCCGGCGCCGTACGCCTCTACCTGATGGCCCCGCGGGTCGATCCGTTTCAGACGGACTGGCGGGCCGACATCCCGACGGCCGCGCTGAGGCGGGCCGAGGTGGCCAATGTCGCGCTGGACGCCGACTCGGTGGCCCACGGCGACGCGGTCCGTGTTCTGCCGGAGACGGGGCCGGCGGTGCCGGTGCGCCGGTGGATGCGGGACCGGTCTGCCTCCGAGGCGGGGGGCGCACTCCCGGCGCTGGACTTCAGTGCGGCCACCGCCCGGCTCACTCGCCTGCTCGTGGCCGGGCTGCCGGACGTGACCGTGGCAGGGCGCCTGACGCCGGACGGCCTGCTGCCGCCCGAGGCGCCGCCGGGGGAGAGGGGCCGGATGCTGGAGTGGTACTGGGGGGCGTTTGCGGAGCACCTGCGTTCGCTCGGGTTCGACCGGCTCTGCTTCGTGTCGCCCGAGCCGTACGGCGTCGACGATGCCGGGGCCGGGTGGCTCGAGACGGCCCATGCCCTGCGCAGCGCCGGCTGGTCCGTGTGCGGGCCGTTCGAGCCCGGCAGCCTGACGCCGGCCATGGTCGACCGGCTGGCCGACCTGACCGACCTGGTGCTGCTGCGTGCGGATGCGCCCGGCGCCGTCGAGGCGGCCGCTGCCCTGGCCGGTCGCGTCCGGCTGGGTGCATGGGCGCCGGGCCTTCCGGCCGACATCTCCGCGCACGAAGGGCGGCTGCATGCGTATCGGTGGGCGACCGGCGACGCGGACACGATCGTGCTCGACCAGCCGAACCGGCCCGCCCTGCAGTCCACGGACGACCTGCGGGCCCTGGACACCCTGGCATGGGAAGGGTTCCGCGACGGCCTCGACGAGGTCTGCTACGCGGCTCTTCTGGGCGGCCCGCGGACGGCCCGCATGGAGGACGTTCCGGCCAAGCGCGAGGTCCTGGCCCAGATCTCCGCGTCGGCGCCCGAGGGCGGTCTGCGCGAGCCGAACCTGCGCTGGCGCGACCTGACGCTCGTGGAGGCCGGCAAGCCCCGGGCCGCCATCGCGGTGGACTGGGACTCGCCCGTGCAGAACGCGCAGGCCGACCTGCTGAACGCCCTGGTCCGCCGGCGCTGCGGCGGCCGGTTGCCGGTGGTGGGCCTGGGGGAGATCGGGCCGACGCCGGAGGCGCCGGTCGTGCTGCTGTTCGGGGCCCCCGAGACCAACGGGCGGATCGCCGACCTGGCGGCGGATGCCGCACCGCGCCTCAGCGAGCGTCTGCGGAGGGACCGGTATGCCTGCGTCGAGTTCCGTCGTCAGGGGGTACGCTTCGTCGGGCTCCTGAACGCGGCGGACGCGGACCACGGCCTCCCCGTGCTGGCCTTCTGCGCGGGGTTTCGCCAGGAGACGGGAGCAGAGGCCCGGGGCGCATCCCGGCTGCTGCGGGAACCGGGCACCGGAATGACGGAGGGTAGCCGATGGAACTGAAGGAACTGCTGGTCGCCGCCATCGCGAGGGAGGCGGCTGCCCACGACCTGTATGCGGCAGCGGCTGCGGCCGCGCGGGACCCGGGCGTGAAGGCACTGCTGACAGACCTGGCCCACGAGGAGGCGCGGCATCAGGAGATGCTGGAGGCGCTCGACGCGGACCATCTGATCTCGTTCCAGCCGGAGACGCCGCGGGACGCGGGGCTGGCCGACTCCATGGAGTCGAAGCCCTTCTCACCGCAGGCGGGCCTGCAGGCGACGATGGCGCACGCCATGCGCAAGGAGCTGGAAGCCCGCGACTTCTACGCGCAGATGGCCGCGACCGTGGGCGAGCCCTCGGCGGCCGCGCTCTTCCGGAAGCTCGCGGCCATGGAGGCGGGGCACAAGGCCCGCCTGGAAGAGCAGTATGAAGCGACGTTCCTGCGTGAGAACTGACAGAGAGAAGGACTGCCGGCATGGCTGATCAGAGGAGAGACGTGGTCATCATCGGCGCCGGCCCGGCCGGACTGGGCGCCTCGGTCTACACCGGACGCGCTCTGCTGCGGACGGCGATCCTGGAGAGCCGTCTCGTCGGCGGCCAGATCATCGAAGCCTACGACGTCGACAACTACCCCGGATTCCCCGAGGGGATCGCCGGGGCCGAGCTGATCGACCGCATGGTCGCCCAGGCGCAGAAGTTCGACGTCGAGGTCGTCAACTCGGGCGCCGAGGACGTCTCGGTCGAGGACGGCGGCCTGAAGCGCGTGCACGTGAGCGGCGGCGACTACGTGGCGCCCATCGTCATGGTCGCCTCGGGCGCCTACCACCGGCGGCTGGAGGTTCCAGGGGAGAGGAAGCTGTCGGGCCGCGGGGTCAGCTACTGCGCCACGTGCGACGGGCCGTTCTTCCGCGACCGGAAGGTGGTCGTGGTCGGCGGCGGCGACGCGGCCCTGACCGAGGGGGTATTCCTGACGCGGTTCGCCTCGTCGGTCACGCTCATCCATCGCCGGCAGGGGTTCCGAGGGCGTCCCGCCCATCTGGCCGAGGCGCAGGAGAACCAGAAGATGGAGTTCGTCCTCGATACCGTCGTCACGGAGGTGCTGGGAGAGGAACGCGTCGAGGGCGTTCGCGTGCGGAACGTGCGGAGCGACCAGGAGTGGATGCTCGAGTGCGACGGCGTGTTCGTGTTCATCGGCCACGACCCGAACACCGGCTACCTGAAGGGCGTGCTGCCCGAGCAGGCGGGAGGCCTGATCGAGGTCGATGCGAACATGGAGACCGGGATCAGGGGGCTCTACGCCATCGGCGACGTGCGCAGGGGATCCTACCGGCAGGTGGGCACGGCGATCGGGGAGGGCATCACGGCCGCCATGCATGCCGAGCAGCGGATCAAGGACTTCTCCCACTGACGGGCACCGGCCGGGCGGAGCCCGGTCTTGCGTGCGGGACGTGCGACTCTCATGCCTCTGCCGGGGCCTGGGGAGACGGCCCGCGCGCGCCCTCGGCGCGCAGGACGATCTCCCCGCCATCGGCGTCCACGACGACCGTGCCGCCCGCCGGGAAGCGGCCTTCCAGTAGCTTCTCGGCCAGCGGGTTCTCCACCTCGCGCTGGATCACGCGCTTGAGGGGGCGTGCGCCGTAGGTGGGGTCGAACCCGACGGCGGCCAGGAGGTGCCGGGCGGCGGGGGTGAGGTTCAGGGCGAGGTCCTGCGAGGCCAACCGGCGCTCCAGGTAGCCCATCTGGATGCCGACGATCTGCTCGATCATCTCCTGCGAGAGCGGCCCGAAGGTGATGATCTCGTCGATGCGGTTCAGGAACTCGGGACGGAAGTGGTCGCGCAGGGCGCGCAGGACGCGCTCTTGGGTGGCCCGCGGGTCCTGGGAGGCGACCGGATCGGCGAACCACTCGCTGCCGATGTTGGAGGTCATCACGATGATCGTGTTGGTGAAGTCGACGGTGCGGCCCTTGCCGTCGGTCATGCGGCCGTCGTCCAGCACCTGGAGCAGGGCGTTGAAGACCTCGCGGTGGGCCTTCTCGATCTCGTCGAACAGGACGACGCTGTAGGGCCGGCGGCGGACGCTCTCGGTCAGCCGGCCGCCTTCCTCGTAGCCCACGTAGCCGGGCGGGGCGCCGATCAGGCGGGCCACCGAGTGCTGCTCCATGAACTCGCTCATGTCGAAGCGGATCAGGGCGCTCTCGTCGTCGAAGAGGAACTCGGCCAGCGCCTTGCACAGCTCCGTCTTGCCCACGCCCGTCGGGCCGAGGAAGATGAACGAGCCCTGCGGGCGGTTCGGGTCCTGCAGGCCGGCGCGCGCCCGCCGCACGGTACTGGCGACGGCGCGGATGGCCTCGTCCTGACCCACGACGCGCCGGTGCAGTTCGGCCTCCATCTGCAGGAGCCGGTCGCGTTCGGACTCCAGCATCCGCCGCACGGGGATGCCCGTCCAGCCGGAGACGATCTCGGCGATGTCGTCGCTGTCGACTTCCTCCTTCAGCAGCCGGCGCTCCTGCTGGCGTTCGGCCAGGACGGCCTGCTTCTGTTCGAGTTCCTTCCGGAGCTGCGGCAGCGTGCCGTAGCGGATCTCGCTCACGGCCTGGAGGTCGCCGGCCCGCTCGGCGCGCTGCTCCTCCAGGTGGGCCTGTTCGATCCGGGCGTTGGCCTGGCGGATGGAGGCGATGATGTCCTTCTCGTTCTCCCACTGGGTGCGCAGGGCCCGCTCCTGTTCCTCCAGGCTGCGCAGTTGCTCGGTGACCCGCTTGACCTGGTCCATGGCCCCGCCGCGTTCCTTCTTGAGGCCTTCCAGCTCGACCTGCAAGCGGACGATGTTCCGCCGGACCTGGTCCAGTTCCACCGGCACGCTGTCGATCTCCATCCGCAGCCGCGAGGCAGCCTCGTCGACCAGGTCGATCGCCTTGTCCGGCAGGAAGCGGTCGCTGATGTACCGGTTGCTCAGCCGTGCAGCCGCCAGGATGGCGTCGTCCGTGATGCGCACGCCGTGGTGAACCTGGTAGCGCTCCTTGAGGCCGCGCAGGATGGCCACCGTGTCCTCAACGGTCGGCTCCCCGACCATGACGGGCTGGAAGCGACGCTCGAGCGCGGCGTCCGTCTCGATGTGCTTGCGGTACTCGCTCAGGGTCGTGGCGCCCACGCAATGCAGTTCGCCGCGCGCCAGGGCGGGCTTGAGCAGGTTGGAGGCGTCCACGGCGCCCTCGGCCGCACCGGCGCCCACGACGGTGTGGAGTTCGTCGATGAACAGGATGACGTCGCCGGCGTGCTCGATCTCGCGCAGGACGGCCTTGAGGCGGTCTTCAAACTCGCCCCGGTACTTCGCCCCGGCGATCAGCGCCCCCATGTCGAGCGAGAGCACGCGCCGGTCCTTCAGGCTTGTGGGCACGTCGCCGTCCAGGATGCGCTTGGCCAGGCCCTCGACGATGGCCGTCTTGCCCACGCCGGGGTCTCCCACGAGGACGGGGTTGTTCTTCGTGCGCCGGCCGAGCACCTGGATGACCTTTCGGACCTCGCCGTCGCGGCCGATGACGGGGTCCAGCTTGCCCGCGCGGGCCATCTCCACCAGGTCCCGGGCATAGCGTTCGAGCGCCTGGTACTTGTCCTCCGGGTTCTCGTCGGAGACGCGCTGGCCACCGCGGACCTCCCGGAGTGCAGCCAGCAGGGCATCGCGGTTGACGCCGTGCTGCTGGAGGATGCGGCCGCACGGGGAGTCCGGGCGGGCCAGGAACGCCAGCAGCAGGTGCTCGGTGCTGACGTAGTCGTCTTTGAACTGCGTGGCCTGCTTGCGGGCCTCCTCCAGGGCGTCGGCGAGGTCGGGGGCCATGTATATCTGTGCGGCCCCCGAGCCCTGCACGCGCGGGAGGCGGTCCAGCTCACTGTGCACGGCCGTGCGCAGTGCCTCCACGTCGGCCCCGACGCGCTGCAGGATCGGCCGAACGACGCCGTCGGCCTGCTGCAGCAAGGCCAGGAGGACGTGGAGGCCGGTCAGTTGCTGATGGCTCCGGTTGCGCGCCTCGGACTGGGCGGCCTCCAGGGCGTCTCTGGTTCTGACCGTGTGGCGTTCGGGCCGCATTCTACTCCTTGACCTCGAAGTCGGCGTCGACGACGTTGTCGTCGCCGGGTTCTTCGGCCGCTTCCTGGGTCGTGCCGTCGGCCTGCGCACCGGCCTGCTGGGCCTTGGACTGCTCGTAGATGATCTCCGCCAGGCGGTGGGACGCCGTCTGGACGGCCTCCATCTTGCGGCGGATGTCCTCGACGTCCTCGCTGTCTTTGACCTTGCGGAGGTCTTCCAGGGCGGTGTCGATCGTCTGACGCTGGTCGGCCGGCAGCTTCTCGCCGTGTTCCTTGAGCGTCTTCTCGCTCATCCAGAGCAACTGATCGGCCTGGTTGCGGGTCTCGGCCAGGTCCCGACGCTTCTGGTCCTCGGCCGCGTGTTCCTCCGCATCCTTGCGCATACGCTCGACATCGCTGTCGGTCAGTCCGGAATCGCTCTTGATCTCGATGTGCTGCTCGCGCTTCGTGCCCAGGTCGCGCGCCTTGACGTTCAGGATGCCGTCGGCATCGAGGTCGAAGCTGACCTCGATCTGCGGCACGCCCCGGGGCGCCGGTGGGATGCCGGTCAACTGGAACCGTCCGAGCGTCCGATTGCCGGCCGCCATCTGGCGTTCGCCCTGCAGGACGTGGATCTCCACGCTCGTCTGGTTGTCGGCGGCCGTGCTGAAGATCTCCTTCTTGCTGGTCGGGATGGAGGTGTTGCGCGGGATCAGCACGGTGCTGACGCCTCCCAGCGTCTCGATGCCCAGCGACAGGGGAGTGACGTCGACCAGGACCACGTCATCGATCTCGCCGGCCAGCACTCCGCCCTGGATGGCGGCACCGACGGCGACGACCTCGTCGGGGTTGACGCCCTTGTGCGGGTCCCTCTTGAAGATATCCCTGACGATCTCCTGGACCTTGGGGATCCTGGTGGAGCCGCCGACCAGGACGACCTCGTCGATGTCGCCGGGCTGCAGGCGCGCGTCTTCCAGACACTTGCGGCAGGGGCCCTTGAGCCGTTCGAGGACCGGGGCGCAGATCTCTTCGAACTTCGCGCGGTTGATCGTCATCTGCAGGTGCTTCGGCCCGGTCGCGTCGGCCGTGATGAACGGGAGGTTCACGTCCGTCTCGGGCGACGTGGACAGGTCGCACTTGGCCGCCTCGGCGGCCTCCTTCAGGCGCTGAAGGGCCATCGTGTCCTTGCGCAGGTCGATGCCCTGCTGACGCCGGAACTCGTCGGCGATGTAGCCGATGAGCACCTCGTCCAGGTCGTCGCCGCCCAGGTGCGTGTCGCCGTTGGTGGCCTTGACCTCGAAGACGCCCTCGCCGACCTCCAGGATGGAGATGTCGAACGTCCCACCGCCGAAGTCGAAGACGGCGATGCGTTCGTCGCCCTTGCGTTCCAGCCCGTAGGCCAGCGAGGCGGCCGTCGGCTCGTTGATGATCCGCTCCACCTTCAGCCCGGCGATCGTGCCGGCGTCCTTCGTGGCCTGGCGCTGGCTGTCGTTGAAGTAGGCGGGCACGGTGATGACCGCACGATCCACCTTCTCGTCCAGGTACTCCTCGGCCGCGCGCCGAAGCGCCTGCAGGATCATCGCGGACAGTTCCGGCGGCGTGAATTCCTCGGTTCCCGCCTTGACCTTTACCAGCTCGTCGGGGCCGCCGACAATCTGGTAGGGAACCATCTTCTCCTCGGCGGCCACCTCGTTGTGCCGACGCCCCATGAACCGCTTGATGCTGAAGACGGTGTTCGTCGGGTTCGTGACGGCCTGGCGCTTGGCCTTGACCCCCACCAGGCGTTCGCCGTCCTGCGTGAAGGCGACGACCGATGGCGTCAGCCGCGCACCGTCCTGGTTGTGGATCACCACCGGCTTGCCGCCCTCCATGACCGCCACGACCGAGTTGGTCGTGCCGAGATCGATGCCGATTATCTTGCCTCGGGCCATCAGTTACGGCCTCCTCAAGGTTCAGCGCGCACGTGGAAAACAAAGCTCTCCGCTGTTGGGCTCTGTCTGAGAATCCCTCTGGCTCCGGCCGGCTACCAAGCGCGGATGACTTTGGCGCCTGCCGCCTCGCCCTCCGGCTTCTCGCTCGGCCTCGGGCCGACGACGAATCTTCAGACAGAGCCTAACAGCAAACGGGATACCGCTGAAGCCGAATCGCGCCCAGATCGCCGGAAACACCCATCGGCGCCGGTCTCATGGGGGACCGCACGCGCGGGCGGCTTCCGACGCCCTTCGGCGGCTTGCCGAGACTGCCAGAATGGCAGGGAAAACGGCTCCGGCAGTCAGAGTCGGGCAGACGGCAGATGTGCAGGCTTGCCCTGCTCTGACCACGAGGCGACGCGCACGCCCTCAGGCCGCAGCCTTCTGCTTCCTGCGTCGCAGCATCATCCAGACCAGCATGGCCACGGCCACCGGCATCAGCCAGTTGAAGCCCCCCGGCCGGGCCGGGGCGGCGTCCGCCGCGGTGAGCAGCCTCTCCTCGGGGGCGTCGGGGGCAAAGAACTCCGTTTGCAGCTCGCCCGTGTACCGGAAGCTCTCCACGATCAGCCCGACCTCGGGCTCGAGCCGCGCGAAGGCGTCGGCCGGCCCGAAGCAGGAGAGGACGAAGAGCAGGCAGTCGGCGCCGGCCGGCCGCACGAAGTGGTGCACGATGGAGTAGCGCATGGCGGGGCGGGCTCCGCTCGGCACGCAGCCGCCGCGCCCGGGGGCGGCCGGCACCGTGAAGTCCAGCCGATGGACGATGGCGCCGGGCTGTTCCGCATACGAGACCTGCCTGTCCTGCATCGCGCCGCCGGCCTGCGAGGCGATCGCCTCGATGCGGGCATCGACGTACTCCTCCAGCCCCGTCCTGTTCCTCAGGAGGAAGGCCCGTTCGGCCAGCTCCACACGCCCCAGGACGGGCGCGTCGCTGTGTGTGAACATGAACAGGAGGTTGTCCGGGACCTGCGGGGGGGGCGCGCAGCCGCCCGGCGTCTTGCGGGCCTCTGCGGACAGCTCCTCGTTGTCGACGTGGCGCCAGAAGCGGGCGGGCAGGGCGAACTCCAGCCGGTAGAGGGGGTCGCGGACGACGGCGGCCGTGGGCGCGTCCGCCGCGCGGGCCGGGTCGTCCGGCGGGGCCTCGCCCTCGATCTCCGCGGCCCCCGTACACAGGACCGCCAGCAGGGCCAGGATCAGCACGTGTGCAGCCGTTGGACGTCGGTCACTCGTCACCGTCCGCTCCTTCCATATCCTGCGCGCCTCGGACTCGGCGGACCTCGGAGATGATCTCGCCTTGCTGGAGCCGCGTTCGTATCGTCTCGGCCGGCGCCACCCCGTCCGACGAGCGCAGCACCCGACCGTCGGGCCCGAACGTCACGCTGTATCCCCGCCCGAGCACGCTCAGCGGGCTGAGCGCCTCCAGCCGTCCTCCCAGGGCGCGGGCCGACTCGCCCAGGCGGTCCCATCGGTGGGAGAAGGCCAGGCGCAGTCGTTCCAGGATGTCGTCGACCCTCTGCGCGCGCTCCCACAGGGGCGCCTCCGGCGAGCGGAACGCGTGGCGCGCGGCCAGGGCATCCAGCCTCTGACGGCCTCGCACCACTGTCGCCTCCAGCGCCAGGGCCAGCCGCTCGTGCCGCTGGTCGAGGGTCCGGCGCAGCTCGGCGGCGTCGGGCACGACGATCTCTGCCGCCTCGGTCGGCGTGGCGGCCCGCACGTCCGCCACGAAGTCCGAGATGGACACGTCGATTTCATGCCCGACGGCGCTGACCACCGGGATGGTGCTCCGGTAGATGGCGCGCGCCACGACCTCCTCATTGAAGGCCCAGAGGTCTTCGAGGCTGCCGCCGCCGCGCCCGACGATCAGCACGTCCAGGTCGGGGCGTTTCCGGTTCAGGGTGTCGATTGCGCGGGCGATCTCCTCGGCCGCGCCGGCGCCCTGGACGCGGGCGGGCATCAGGTAGACGTCGGCGATGGGGAAGCGCCTGGCGAGGACGTTGATGATGTCGCGGATGGCGGCGCCTGTGGGGCTGGTGACGATCCCGATGCGGTTGGGGCAGGCGGGGAGGGGTTTCTTGTGCTC
Organism: Candidatus Brocadiaceae bacterium; assembly: GCA_012728835.1. Lineage (NCBI taxonomy): Bacteria > Pseudomonadati > Planctomycetota > Candidatus Brocadiia > Candidatus Brocadiales > Candidatus Brocadiaceae > Candidatus Brocadiaceae bacterium. The sequence goes on from JAAYEJ010000053.1 coordinate 53,266, forward strand.
CTGGCGGAACAGGCCCTCCTTCTCGAGTTTCTCCAGCAACTGGCGGAAGGCCGCCTGCAGGGCGCCCAGCCCGCGGGGTTCGGCCCAGGAGATGATCAACTGGTAGCTTCCGCGGGGCGGGTAGACGTCGATCCTGCCGCGGGCGACGATCTCCATGCCCTCGGCCAGGTCGAAGCGCAGCGCGGAGGCGACGCCGCGCCAGGCGACGGCCTGCAACACGGCGCCCTCGTCCTTCAGCGTGAGGTAGACGTGCCCGGACGCCGCGCGCGTCACGCGCGACAGCTCGCCGGTCACCCACACGTCGGCGAAGCGGTCCTCAAGCTGTTGTTGGATGGCGGCCGTGATCTGCGAGATGGTCAGCGGCTGCGGGGCGCCGTCTCTGCTGGGCAGTGGCATTTGCATGGCCCGATCAGCGCCGCCCGGCGCGGCGGGGATCGGTGTAGACACCCCATCCCGCCGGCCCGAAGCCGAAGATGAACGCCACCTCGTCGTTGGCCCTCTCGACGTGCAGGCCGAGGTCCAGCACCCACTTGTGCAGCACGCGGCGGAGTATCACGGTGGTGCCCAGGTTCGCCCGATCGCCCGTGCCCCGGGAGTCGAACTCGTACTGCTCGAACAGGAGCAGCCGGTAGCGGTCGCTCAACTCGCGGCTGAGCGTCAGGGTCACGGTGGAGCAGACGTCGCTGATCCGGTCGTAGTCGATGCTCAGCGCCCAGCGGGGCATGTACTCGGCGGCCAGACCCATGTTGTAGACCGAGGGGAGATCGCCCAGCGAGATGCGGTTGTCCCGCGAATGCAGTGACAGATGATCGGTGAGCTGCATCCGGAAGTCGGCGCTGATGTAGCCCTCGTCCAGGTCCGTGTTGACCGAGTCGCTGCTGCGTGCCACCAGGGCCACGTCCAGCTTCGCCCAGTCGATCGACTGCCACTGCTCGTCCACCAGCCGTTTGGTCTGGAGGCGCTGGCGCACGCCGACGGTGGCCTGCACCATGTTGTCGATCGTGTCGATCTCGTCCATCTGGATGAAGTCGGCGGAGCCGTCTCCGGAGACCGAGAGCGCTTCGACCCCGACGTGCGGGGTGACGACGTGTCGGAGGCGGTTGAGGTTGAACCGCTCGGAGGTCAGGTCGTAGGCGCGGGAGAACGTCGTGCTCGCGGTGATGCCCGCCCCGACTCCGGCCCGGCTGACGCGGCCCTGGAACCCTGTGCCGTCGTCGGCGCTTCGGCTCACGGTGGTGGCCAGGGCGCGCACGAAGGGATTGACGCGGACGATGCCGGCCATGAACGGCAGGGAGAGCCGGTGATCCGTGTGGAAGCGGGTGACGGCCGGCGGATCGTTCGGGGCCGGGGCGATCAGGTCGCTGAACTCCAGGTCGTAGAGGCCGGCGGTCAGCGATCCGTCGTAGACCAGGCGGCCCAGCGAGAGCCCCAGGACCTGCAGGTCCGCGCTGGGACGTTCCTCGATCTGCGTCAGGAAGTCGTTCACCTGCGCCTTGTAGAGCAGCGCCAGGTAGGTGGAGTCACGCAGGTAGCGGGCCAGCAGGTAGCTCTCCGGCGGCTTCCTGTTCTCGAAGTCATCCTCGAAGTACTCGTTCAGGAAGTTGGCGTCCGAGAGCCGGTAGTACTCCGCGTCGACCCGCCAGAACGGGCTCAACTGCGACCGATGCTCCCAGTGGAAGCGCCCGCGGTTCCGCTGGGGCACGGGGACGTCGTTGTCGTCCCTGCTGGCGCGGTCGTGGACGAAGTAGGCGTCGATCCGGCCGTCATGCGTGGGGTAGCGGCCGGAGCCGAACCCGTACTCGATCTGCGTCCCGACCGCCGGCCCGCGGGCACCGTAGTAGTCGAGGTTCACGGTCCATTCCTCGAGCCAGTCGGGCGGCGCCGCCATCAGGTCCATGGGCAGCCACGTGGTCTGCATGAAGGCACCGAATTTGCTGGAGACGCCCAGGGCGTAGTCGGCCAGCAGGAACGCCCGATTCGAGAGGTTCGTGCCGAGGAAGGGCACCCACAGCAGCGTCCGGTCGTCCCTGCCCGCCTTCAGGCGCACGTCCCATGCGTTCAAGACGGTGTTGGGCCCGTGGCGCACCACCTGGGCGCGGCGCGATTCGAAGTGGTAGTGGGGCCGGGCGAACTCGCACTGCGACAGGGACGCCTTCGTGATCACCAGCGTCTGGCTGTCGACGATGAATGCCTCCTGGCCCCGGACCACGTAGACGTTCTCGACGGGCGCGTAGGGGTCCCTGACGCGCACGTGCGGAGTCGTCGCCAGGCCCCGGGCGGTCTCCGGGTTGATGTACAGCCGGTCGGCGTGCAGGAAGTCCAGCACGTCGGTCACGCCGGCCTCGGCGCCCGCCCGCAAAGGCGACTGCTCCGCCGGTGCGGCGGCGCGCGCAATGCGCACGTTGCCCTCGGCGTAGAGTTCCCACATGCGCTGCGAGGAACTGTACCACGCGACGGCGGCGTCGGCCCGGATGTCCATGTTGGCGTAGGTGCCGCGCACGTCGCCCATGTAGACGCCGACCATCCTGCCTTCGGCGAACTCTACCTCCGAGTACTCGGCATTGAGGTTCTGGGCGATCAGATGCAGCCGCTCCTCCGCGGTGGGTGGCAGGTAGTCCGTCCACAGGAACTCGCCCTGCGCCTCGGCCGTCATGTCCTCCGCCCGCGTCAGCAGGGGGGAGGGCACGGGGGCCTCCCGACGGTTCAGCGGGCAGTCCCAGACGAATGCGAGCGTGCTGGAGAAGTGCATCGAGACGGCGCCGGCCTCCCGCACCGACCGGCGTTCGACCAGCCGCACCGGCACTCCGCGTCCCTGCAGGTTCTCCACGCCCTCTGCGTAGACGCGCACCCGCGCCGCACGCACGCCCGCACGCGCCGAGGCCTCCCGGTCGAACCACACCACCATCCGCGGCGCGCTCAGCCGCGACTCGCCCTGGCGGATCACGGCCCCCGCATCGGCGATGAACACACGGACCGGGCCGTCCTCCCACGTCGTAACCGTCTGGTTCGACTCAAGATACAGCGTCTCATGGCTGTGGTCGAACTCCAGCAGCCGGCCCTGGGCGCGGCACGGAAGCGCTCCACACGTCGAGAGCAGAAGCACCCCAAGCAGCACCGCCCGCACGCTGCGCCGAAGGTTCATAACGGTGTTCCCAGCCTCAGGAATCGAAGGCGTACCGGCGCCTCCGCTACAAAAAGCAGCCTGCATCTTCTACCATAAACGGCACGTGCGTGTAAACCTGATCCGGGCCTTGCGGTCCGCGCTTCCGAACGAGGGGAGGGGGTGCAGTGACGACTCTGTCGGGCCTCGGCGGCATCGAACACGGCAACCTTGTCGAGATCGAGCGGCTCAATCAGCGGGGCGGGCGCACGCTGAGCATCGTGGACCTGGTCGATGCCGGCACCATGGACGCCGAGATGGCCGCCCTCTGCCGCATCATGGTTCTGAACGGAACGAGCTGGCTGACGGGCGCCGTTCCGGGCGGGGCCGGCAAGACCACGATCATGGCCGCGCTGCTGGGGTTCCTCCCGCCGGGCGAGCCGATCGTCACCGTCGCCGACGCGTACGTGCTCTGCGACGCCGCCCGGGGCCGCATCCCGCGCCCCGCCACGCTGCTGGTGCACGAGCTGGGGGCCGGTCGCTGGTACGGCTATCTCTGGGGCACCGCCGCATGCGACTTCCTGCGGCTGGCCGGCGGCGGCCGGCGATGCGTCACCTGCATGCACGCCGACGACCCCGGCCAGGCGCTGGCCATGCTGGCGCCGTTCGGGGTCGCCGCCGGGGACCTCGGCGGGATCGGGCTGCAGCTCTACATCCACGTCGCCCGCGCCCGCCGCGGGGCCATGCGCCGCGTGCGGACGCTGTATGTCCGGCTGGGCGGGCGCCTGGAGCCGATCTACCGGTGGCGGGAGGATGAGGATCGCTTCGAGCGGCTCCTGCCGCGCGCAGAAGTGGGCTCGCGGCTGGCCCGGGAGTGGGGCGCCCGGCCCGACGGCGTGGCCGCCGCCTGGGATGCCGGCGAGCAGGCGGTGAACGCACTGCGGTGCCGAGGCGTCCGGGGCTTCGACGACGTGCGCAGGGCCTTTCTGGAGCCCGGCCCCATCGGCACGCGGTAGGGGGTGGCCCGGTGCACGGGCGCCTTCGCTTGCACGGGGGTGTCCGCAATGCGTACGATGCACAGAAGCTGGGACGCCTCTGAAATCTGGGAAGGAGCCCGGCAGCGGACCGGCCGGGCTCGAGGGTCGAAGGACGCGCACCGCGCAATTCCGTCCGCCCCAGCGTTCCCCTGAACTACGCAAGGAGGACCCATGCGAGCAAGTCGCGCCGTCGCTGTCGGATTCATCCTCGCCCTTACGCTCCTGTGCATGCCGGCCCGGTGGGTCCGGGCGCAGACGGCCCAGACGGGCGCCGAGCCCGTCGCGAGCGGGGCAGGGGCCGTGCCCTCCGACACCTCCGTCCTGATGGCGGCCGACACCGCCGTCCAGGTCGCCACGGACACGGCGGTCATGACGGGGTCCGTGCGCAGGGACGCCGCCTCCGAGGAACTGACCTGGGGGGCCGCCTTCGTGCGCAAGCTGCAGGAGGGCGGCATCACCATGGTGTTCCTCCTGCTGGCATCGATCGCCGGCGTCGGCTACACCATCGAGCGGCTGGTGAACCTGCGGATGGGCGTGATCGCACCCGACGGCCTGGCCGAACGCGCCGACCACCTGTGGCGACAGAAGCGGTACGGCGAGATCATGGCCCTGCCCGAACGGAGCAAGAGCACGCTGGCCCGGGTGCTGGCCGTCGTGGCCCGGCATCGCCACAGCAGCATGGCCGACGTCTCGACGATGGCCGGCGACGTGGCCTCGCGCGACCTGCGCCGGCACCTTCAGAAGGCGTATCCCCTGGCGGTTGTCGCCACGGTCTCGCCCCTGCTCGGCCTGCTGGGCACGGTCATCGGCATGATCGGCGCCTTCGGCAAGGTCGCGGCGGCCGGTTCCCTCGGCGACGCCTCGCTCCTGGGCGGCGACATCAGCAAGGCACTCATCACGACCGGCGCCGGCCTGACCATCGCCGTGCCCGCCCTGGTGCTCTATCACTACTTCCGCAGCCGCACCGGCTTCTTCGCAATCGTCCTGGAAGAGGAGGTGGGGGAACTGCTGAGTTCCTGGTTCGGGGCCGATCCGGACGCAGGTGAGGATGCCCGGGAGGAAGGCCATGAGGGTTAGGATCGACGAGGACGAACAGGTCGAGGTCCAGATGGCCCCGCTCATCGACTGCGTGTTCCTGCTCATTATCTTCTTTCTGGTTGCCACCACCATGAAGAAGATTGAGAAGGAACTGCCGCTGGAACTGCCCGAGGCCGCCGCCTCCGTCGGCCGCCAGGTGGAAGACAACATGACGGTCATCTCCATCGACCGCGATGGAAACCTGTACCTGGGCTCCGAGCCGGTCGGCCAGGGCTATCTGGGCCGCAAGCTCCAGGAACTGGCGCAGGCGAACCCACAGCACCGGATCCGCATCGACGGCGACCGCAACGCGCCCCTGGGCGCCGCCGTGCAGGTGCTGGACATGTGCAACTTCGAGAGGCTGAAGAATGTCGGGATCAAGACCAAAAGCCCCGTCCAGCCGTAGCCGCCCCGCCCTCGCCGATCTCGCGGCGGTCCGGCGGCGCCGGACCGGCAACGGCTGGTTCCTCCTCTCGGTGATCCTGCACGTCGCCGCCATCGTCGCGCTGGTCAGCCTGACGCCCGTGCGGGAACTCATGGAGGAGGTCCGCCGCGCCAACCGCCCCGAACAGAGCCTTTCGGCCGCCGAACTCGCCCGCCTTGCGGAGGCCATCGAACTGCGTGCGGCCGACGAGATCCGGTCCAATACCCGGGAACTCGGGCGGGTCTTCGATCTGCTGGGGCAGATGCAGGAGGACGTCCGCAGCCGGTTCGTCCGGTTCGAGCAGCAGCGCCGCGGCAACGCCGCCCGCGACGCGCTCGACGAGATGCGCAAGGCGGTCGAGCAGATGCAAGAGGCCCTCGCCCTCATCGAGAAGGACGCCGGCGCGATGGCGACCGACCGCTCTCAGGCCCTGGCCGAGCGCGCCCAGGAACGGGCCGCCGGCAAGCTGGGCCTGGTGGACTTCGGCATCGAACCGGTCGTCGCCGGCCACCGCGCGGCCGCCGAGGTCCACCAGGAGGCCAAGGCCCGGCATGACGAGCATACGACGGCCGGCGCGCTGGTTACGCGCCTGGAGCAGACCCTGGCCACCGAGCAGGCGCGCATGGAAGAGCAGCAGGCGACCGTCGAGCGCCTGGCCGAGGCAGGCCGCACCGAGGCGCAGCTCGCGCCGTACGTCCGGCAGGTGGAAACGCGGCAGGCCCGCGTTGAGGAGACGACTTCCCAGTTGCAGGAGGCCCGCAGCGAGCAGGCGCGCCTGCGGACGGAGGCGGAATCGAGCCAGCGGCTCGCCATGAAGGCCCAGGAGGAGGTCGCCGGGCGGCTTCAGCGCCTGATCGACCAGGATGCGGCGGCGCCCTCCGGCGCAGCGGCGCCGGCCGGCGCAGCGGCGCCGGCCTTTGCCGTCGCCCTCCGCCCGGACCTGTCGACGACGGGAGCCGACGACGGGGCCGACGTCCCCGAGTTGTACGCCCGTGCCCGATCCCTGGAGGACGGCATCGCGGAGACGTTCAAGGAAGTCCGCGCCATGGACCTGGCGATGGTCCGCGACATATCGCTCGATGCCGCCCGGAACGACATCGACCTGATCCGCCCCGTGCGGCCCGAACTCGATGCGGAACTCCTGCGCGAGGCGGCGCGCACCGACGAGCGCTTCGAGGAGCATAAGGAGGAGGTGCGCACCGCCCTCCGTGAGACCAGTTCGATGGTCAACCTCTCCCGCCGGATGCTGGAGATGGCAACCGAGTCGGTCGACAAGATGAAGTTCGGCACGGACGTGCAACTCGCCGCCGACGAAGAGGAGGAGCCGGACTTCCGCCTGATCATCCGCGAACTGGCCATGGAGGAGGTCACGGGCCGGTTCAGCGACCTGGCCGAAGCCATGCGCGCCCTCGAAGAGGAAGGGAACGAAGGCGAGGACGGGGGGCAGAGCCGCCGGCAGAGGCGCGCCGGAGGCGCCGATGGCGGCGGCGGACCGGACGGGCGCAGCCGGCCGGACTACAAGGACCTGACGGCTGAGGAGCTGGCTGCCGGCCTCGCGCAGATGCCCCGGTTCGGCCCCGATGGGGCGGGGGAGGGCGGCCTGCTGCCCGATCTCCCAAGGGACGTGCCGGCCGTGGGCGCCCGCAAGCTCAGCCCCGGCGGCGACCCCACCCCCTGGATGTACCTGAATACGTGGTACACCGTCGGGCCGTTCCCCAATCCCAACCGCGTGAACATCGACCGGGAGTTCCCCCCCGACAGCCTCATCGACCTGGACGCCGCCTACGTGGGCAAGGACGGACGCACCATACGCTGGCAGTTCGTCCAGTCCGACGGGCCGATGGTCACCCCCCCGAATGCCGAACCCTACGGCATCTGGTACGCCTACACCGAGTTCCACTGCGACCGCCCGCGCGACGTGATCATCGCGCTGGGAAGCGACGACCGCGGGACGCTGAAGATCAACGGCGTCGACGTCTGGATCAGCTCCAAGCAGCTCAAGGCCTGGGACATCGACGAGGTCTGGCGGCGCGTTCACTTCAATGAGGGCGTCAACCGCGTCCTGTACCGTGTGGAGAACGGCTGGCAGAGCATCGGTTTCTCCCTGATCCTCCGTCTCGAGGAACCGTAGCCGCCCCTCCTGTGCCACACAAGAGGCGCCTTCGGCGCGCGGGACCCCGTCACGACGCCGCGGGCACCTGCCGGTAGCGCAGGCGGACTCCGCCCCCGGAGGCGTGCGTCAGTTCCAGGAGCACCGTGCGGCCCTCGCGTGTGTGCACAAGGTAGGTGGTGGGGCTTCCCCGCCCGACCTCCAGGCGGACCGGGAACTCCGGCGCCGCCGCTGCCGGCACCCGCAGTTCCCCGCCCATGTCGGCCGAGTCCCAGGCGGAGGACGCCACGCGAACGGCCGCCAGGTCCGCACCGAGCACGCGCTCGGCGTCGATCAGCCGGCTGAAGAACGCATCGGCCCCCGCGCTGCGCATCCACTTCACCATGGCCTGCGGATCGGCGACACCCGCCGGCATCGCGTGCCCTTGCCCGGTGTCCAGGTCGATGAACATATCCGAGCCGTCCGCCTGGGTGCCCAGTGTGCACTCGACAACGCCGGCCCCGGGGGTTGGCGCAGAAATGGACGAGTCGGCCGGTGCGACGGCCGCGACCGGACGCGCACGGCGCTCGTTCGGGCCGGCCCGCAGCGTCCACACGAGCATCCCGGCCACGCCCAGCAGCAACCCGACCCACGCGGCCGCCAACGCCAACGCCTTGCCGACCCCTGCGCCCGCGGCCGATGCTCCGACCCCCGCCAGCGCCATCTTGCCCAGGGCGGCGGACAGCGATCGGGGAGCCGCCTCCGTGGCGTTGGCCGTCAGCCAGGGCACCAGCACTCCCGCCGGCAACTCGGTTCCCCTCCTTGCGAACTGCCTCCGAAGCAGCGCGATCGCCCGTTTCAGCCGACCGGACACCGCCGGCTGGCTGATGCCCAGTTGCCGCGCAACGTCCCCCTGGGTGCGCCCCTCCAGGTAGCAGAGCACCACGGGCACCCTCAGTCGCTCCGGCAGTCGGGCGATCTGGACGTCCACCTCTTCGCGGATGTCTTCCCAAGAGGAGGCCGCATGCCGAGGCAGCCTGGCGGCCCTGGACTCGTGCCGGTGCCGGGCGATGCGTCGCCGGAGCAGGTCGATCGCGCGCTGCACCGCCACCGTGTGCAGCCAGCCGGCAATGGGCGCCGAAAGCCGACCCGCCGCCTGTGCCAGTCGGAAGAAGCACTCCTGCGCGGCGTCATCGGCATCCGTGCGGTTCTGCAGAACGCGGTAGCATGCGGCGAACACCATGTGCTGATGCGTCTCGACCAGCGAGCGGAACGCACCCGCGTCGCGAGTCCGCGCGTAGAGTTCCAGCAGCAAGGCTTCCTGCTCGGGCATGGATCCTCCTCCCGCCGTCGGCCCTCGTTCCTACGAGGACTCCATCCTACTCTACGCACGCCCGCCCGCACATATAAGGCACCCGGCGGCGTCCCGTCCGGCCAAGACGAATGCATAATAAGGGCCACAATAGGGCTTGGCGCATGCGCCCCGCTGTGCTACAATCCTCCCATGTGGGGTGGGGGTCAGACCGTTAGCGTCGGATTGTGGGACAAGGCGGCGGAATCGAGATGCTGGCGAACAGAGGAGCCCGACGGTGAAGGGGATACGGATGTCCGTCGATGAGGAGAAGGTGTGGCGTCTTCTGGCGGCTGTCCTGCTTGTCGGCATATGGGGGGGCGGCGTTGCGTTCGGAGAGTCTCCTGTGCTAGAGAGTGACCGTGTCTTTGCTGAACTGATGGGAGAGATCCGCGACATCCCTTCGGCAGAGCGCGACTACTCAGAGCTGGTCCGACGCTGTGAGGAGGTGTGCGTTCGGTTCCCGAACTCGAAGGCGGCCATGCTTTGCATCAAGGCGGGAGAGCTCTGGTTGGAGAAGGGGCTCGTTACCACAGAACAGGCCAATCGGCTGGTGGCTTACCGTGACCGCTTTGATCCCGGCAAGACGGAGATGGTCGCGCTCGTAGCGGATTACCGTAAGGCGACGGCAGAACTGGACGTGCAAGGAGCGAGGGCCGTCTGTGAGCGCATAGAGGCTGTGGCTGAGAAGTACCCCGGTACGCTCACGCGCTACAACGCCCTAGCTAATCTCCCTGGAATGTATGTCCGTTGCGGCGACTATGATCGTGCACGTGGGGCGAGCGCGCGCTACATGGCGGAGTACCCTCCGCAGAAGACGGACGTCTACAGCTCGTCGACGATGGAGCATGCAAACGTGTTCATTGATGCGAACCTGGTTGTGCGCACTGTGGGCGTAGACGAGGGCATTGGGCGGTTCCGGCAGATTGCGGACATGTACCGAGGGGAGGCGGGCTATGAGGTCCCGGCGCTGTTCAGCGGCGGGCAGCTTGCGCTGGACAATGATCGGTTGGAGATGGCCCTCGAGCTGTTCTCACGACTTGCGAGTTCTGGTTCATCTCCGAAAAAGTACGTCTGATTCCGGATCGAAAGCCTGTTTGACCTTCAGGACGAAGTAGCGGTCGTCGTGGTAACCGTAGGCGCGCCGCTTGATCACCTTGATCTTGTTGTTGACGCCTTCGAGCTTGCTGTTGTGGATCGGGAACTCGCAGTGGTTCAAGATCCCCTGACGGTAGCGTTCCAGCGTCCGGGCAAACCGGCTGGGCTCCGGATGCGGCACCATCCGTGCAAGAGCGCACCACTCGGCCAGTGCTCTGGCCGCCCAGGCCCGGGACCGGTAGCGCCAGATCCGCACAAGCATCTCCTTAAGGATGTAGACGGTGCTGAGCGTTTCGTTGGCTTGCAGGAGTTTGCGCAAGCGCTCGCGCTCGTCCGGATCGGTCACGTGCCGTTTCAGAAGCAGGTACTTCGTCCCCCGGATCAGGGCCCTCTGGGAAAGCGTCGCCTTGCTCATCTCGCTGTTGCGGACGCGGTCGATCACTTTCCCGTAGGCGGCTACGACGTGAAAGAGGTCGAAGACGATCTTCGCGTTCGGCAGCGCGTCGCCCACGGCCTGGATGTAGGGCTCCCACATGTCCATCGCCACGGCCTCTATCCCGACTTTCTGCTCCTCGGTCATCTGGGCAAAGAAGGCGCTGAGCGTCTCTCTCGTGCGCCCTTCGC